>CAZFIO010000020.1:0-18946 GCA_964519585.1 uncultured Tissierellaceae bacterium | reverse complement strand
TCAAAGATACAAAAGCAGATGTAAATGTAATAGGCGGAAAAGATGCAGTATCAGAAGATGTGGTTGAGGATATAGGAGATGCAATAGAGGAAGGAAAGAAAGAGGAAGATACGGGTGGGGGAACAAGGCCAGTAGGGTTAAACTTAGTGTCAGTAGATAAAGCGGTATCAGAAGGAACGTATACTTTTACAGTTAAAGGTAAAGGGGACGATTTAGGTAGACTTCATGTCTTGCTACATGATGGAAGCTTAGAGCCTGAATATGAGGGTCATATTGACGGTACTACAGGTAAAATTGAATATCTGGTATTATATGCTTCAGATGGTGATGGAGTCTATGGTGAAGATGCTTCAAAATCTAATGTTGAAGGTTTCGGAGTAACAGCATCATATGTTCAAGCAACTCAGACTTGGACAGTAACTGTTACAGGTTCTACTGTTGAAAATTTTATAAAAGATCACAAATACTACCCAGGGTCAAATAAATTTGAAGATGTAAAACTATTCTTCTACCTTTCAAATGAAGATGATAGAAATGATAGATCAAATATTATAGAAAGTGATTTCTCAACAGTAGAATTAAACTTGGTATCAGTAGATAAAGCGGTAACAAATGGAGTATATACTTTTATAGTTAAAGGTAAAGGGGACGATTTAGGTAGACTTCATGTCTTGCTGCATACTGGACTGGATGCTAGTTATGAAGCAATTGATGGTACTACAGGTAAAATTGAATACTTGGTGTTAAATGCCTCGGCAAATGAACTTGAGGTATATGGTAATGAAGAGTCTGAAACTAAAGTTACTGGTTTCGGAGTAACAGCCTCATATGTTAAAGCAACTCAGACTTGGACAGTAACTGTTGATGGTGCAAAGCTTCAAGGAGTGTTAGGCGGAAGTATTAACTTTGAGGACATAGGGTTATTGTTCTATGTATCAAATAAAGCTGATAGAAATGTTAGATCGGAGAACATCATAGCAAGTGATTTTTCAAAAGAAGTAGTAGAACCATAAACTAAATCAATATATGTGATGTAGGGCTAGGAATACTATGTTATCATATCATTTATTCAAAATGACTCATGGAGATGGTATGGGGTAACATATTGTTAGCGTTAAAAAGAAAAAGAACTGTTGTCAAAATAATCAATAGGAATAAGAGTCGAAACTTCTTCGGAAGTCTCGGCTCTTTTTTATCTTTGGGAATAAAAGAGGAGACTCCTCTAACGGGCAGGCATGCACCCTGGAGTACTCCCTATTGTAGTCCTGCGGAGCATATTAAGGTTGGAAACCAGCCCCTACAACGGGCAGGATGACTGGGGTCCCTTCGTCACAAAATCAATCTTTTATGACAAAAAGCTTTTGTTTATTCAAGATAGTGTAGAGGCTTAGATATCGTGGTATAATATAAGTAATAAAATATCTATTTCAAACAAAAGGTGGGAAAAAGGAAGCCTACTATAGGTATGTTTTATGGAATAATAATAAGAATGTTTTGTGCACCAGAAGAACATAATCCTCCTCACTTTCATGCGTATTATGGGGAACATGTAGCTATAATAGACATAAATACATGTGAATTAAGAGAGGGATTCTTACCACGAAAGCAGCTTAAACTTGCATTGGCATGGGCAGAATTGAAGCAAGATGAGCTAAAAGCAAACTGGGAAATAGCAATGAACAGTGAACTGCCATTTAAAATAGAACCTTTAAGATAGGGAGGTGGGGAAATGTATTGGGCAGTTGTGGAAGTAAAGCCATTAAGTGATTATAAATTAAAATTAACTTTTGAAAACGGAGAAATACGTATATTTGATATGAAACCCTACTTGAACAAGGGAATTTATAAAGATTTAAAAAACAGAAATATATTTAAAAGTGTAAGAATATCTTTCGATAGCATAGAATGGTGTAATCAAGCAGATATTGACCCAGAATTTTTGTATGAAAAAAGTGTAGAGTTTATACAGTAACTAAGGTACACAAGGTAAACGGAGGTGCTTTATCTTGGACACTATCAAGAATGAAGCAAGAATAAAAACTTTTGCAGAAGCTGTAATTTTCCAGAATATAAACCTGAAAGGATAGTATTATATGGATCTTATTCTAGGGGAACAAAACAAGTCCTATCTATGAAGATTAAATTATCTCATAGATAGGACTTTATATATAGGTGGATCGTATTTTGTAGATTTATTTATTCCTTAAATCTCGTATTTTATCTTTTTCTCAGAGAATTGGCTATATGGGATATACTCTTCTTTATGCAACCTACCTATAAGAATAAAAACAGGGATATTTTGATTTGCACAAAAATTGTTAATTGAAGTTATAGAAAAATCTTCTTTGTTTATAAAATCACCATATTCATCAGGATCAATTAAAGTATTAGCAGCAAATTTATTTGCTCTGTCTTCAGCCTTGCCTTTTGCAAAATCGTAATCAACCAGTTTATCTTTAATATCCCCATTAATAATATGACCAATTTCATGAAAGAAGGAAAACCAAAATATATCCGCAAATTTTTGCCTAGCAGTCATAAGCAAATTCAAAGTCCCGTCATCATTCTTTTTTAAAAATCCTTGGACAGGAGCTCCTTTAAAACTCTTAACAATTGAAAATCCAATTCCACATTTGGCTAAATAAGTTTTTAATTGTGCCTGAATATAAACGATATCTTCAAACATTAGCTTTTTTATTAGAGGGATCATCTTATTTAATTCATCAATATCTAATTTAGTTTGGACTTGCTGATTTTTCACCATTAAATCGCACATTCTTAACCAAGTAAATAAAACATATGGATCTATACTGGTATTTTTGGATAAGCGATAAGCACCAACTTCACAAATTTCAGGTATTCGATGCAAACTGCTTATATTTAAAAACTTTCTCATCTCAATAACAAGTATTGGCCCATATGCCCCTATTTCTATTAAGTTAACATCTTTAAGATATTTTATAATCTCTTTTAAATTTTTGAGAATTGCTAGTTCATCATCAGTAATTTTATTAAATTCTTCGAAATCAGCTAGTTCCTTATCATAGTTACCCTGCAAATTAATCCAAAAACTAGCATCGATATCTAAGGCATATTCTAATTTTTTAGAAAAGGATACAGATATATCTTTTTGACAATTAACTATAGAGCTAATATGTGGCTCTGTAACATCAGTTCTTATGGCTAACTCCCTTTGGGTCATACCTATATCATCAAGAACTTCCTTTAAGGTTTCCCCTGGATGAATAATAAAATCACGGGATAATCCATTCATTTTTTTTACCATGGTAATCCATCACCCCCTCAATAATTACTGTATCACTTTGTATTAGTGAATCAGGATCCAAGCTGTCTACTTTTGGTCTAACGATTAGTCTAATATTACCAGTAACACTAATTCCATAACATCCTTTTAAGTTTCCGTATAGTGGATGTGGTCTACCTAACCCAACCTTAAGATATATACCGAAATTTATAGATGCTTTTAATTGATCATAACGTTTTTTCACAGCCCTGCTAAGGTCTGTACCTTTTTCCTTGCCCATTAATTCAAAGTTTTCAAAGTATCTTTTCACCTTTGCTTTTTCGCATATTAAATTCACACCTATAATCGCCACCTAACTTAACCTATTGGTTAAGTATATTGTAACTTAAATGTAAGGATTTTGCAAATGGATTTTTAAGCCTATCATAACTAAAATAACTCATAATTCATCAAATATAAAAAGTATTTAGGTTTTTGTCCTATATATATAATATGGTAGAATCATCTTTAGTTACTATTAATTTCTTGGTAATTAGTAATATTTTGTAAGTAGGAACAAAAATTTAAATAATCTGATGAAATATGCCTATGAATTAAAGGCAGAGATAGTTCTTTGAATCTGTATATTTGAACCACAACTTAAGACTTTTCAAAAAGGAATACCATTATATTTCTCTCAGTGGACAAAAAAGAGAGCCAAGACTTATAAAAAAGTTTTGGCTTTAGCTTTTCTGTTTACATATTTCTTTGTAAATCAATCTCCAATTTATGTAACTTAATATAGGCATCATTTCTTTTGGATCTATTATTGTAAATCTTTTTAAGGTAACCTACAATTCTTCTATCTTCTTGTATAAATTTGTTTTTTAATAAGATTTTTTGTTCTAATTTTCTTTTATCTCTTAAACCAGATTTATTTCTTGATAGGTCTCTTTCTATGTGGTCAATTTCTCTTTGATAATCAGAAGACATCTTTTCTGATTTAGCTTTCCTAGCTTCTAAATCTTTGATTTCCTTGTCTAGGTTGTTGATTATTCTTTGATAATATTCAATCGACATCTTATGACCCCTCCTATAATTTATATATACTTGTCCCTAAATTCTAAATAGTAGTTGCTTAAATCCTCATCGCTTATTGTTTCTAGTGTTTCTAAAACACCTAGTATAGCTACTATAAGTCATCTAATCTCCTCCTTTATAAAGCAAGCAATATTTCTATTGGATATCATTCGACATAAAGTTCTAAATTCCTTCTTATTTATAAAGGTTTTTGACATAATATGAATTTGGCCAATACAGGATTCAAGGTTTTGAAAGGAATAATAGAAAACAAGGTCTCTCATTTATAAGCTAGTGTATTTCTTGTTTTGTATATTCTATAGGGTAAGGCCAGAATTGATGAATATATTTATATATTTCCTCTAGTAACTTTCTCCTACCCTATCTATATACCTTATAGAAACAAAAGTGGCAGGTCTACTTCTTGTTTACTATAGGGTAAAGGTGGTGAGATGATGGCTGTTGTAGGGATTAAGGAGAAGTCTGTTTTGAAGTTGGAACTGGATGCTGGTCTTGTGGACGGCAAGCAAAGGATTAAGACAAAATCCTTTAATAAGGTAAAGACCAATGCAAGTGATGAGGGTCTTTTTGGAACTGGGATGGCTCTTGGAGAATTGCATGCCAGTCAGGTCCTTAGGGTTAAGAGAGTGGAAGAAACTCTATTGACAGAAGAATAGGACTAGGGTCTTTAAAAGTAGGAAGAAGGAGGAGGTGGAATGATGAGTAAAACAAAACTGGAAATGGACTTTCTGGACGAAGTGGGCAAAAGGTTCAGACTTGGGGTAGACAACCCTAAGGAGGATCTGGATAGATTTGCTATAGAAGGTGCTATGGAAGCCATTATAAATGAAAATATTTTTCAGTCTAATGGAGGCGATGTGGTAGGGATAGAGGCTGCAAGAGTTATCACTACTACAGTAACGGAAATAGAACTTTAAGATACAGGGGATGGTTTGCTGCCATCCCCTATACTTTACTAAAATTAGATGATTGGAGGGTTAAGGATGGAAGAGATTTATACTAGTATAGCCAATCTTGGCTTTCCTATAGTCATATCCCTCTACCTGCTGGTAAGGATTGAAGGGAAGCTGAATGATTTGACTGAAAGCATAAATGAACTTTCTCAGGTAATTAGGGAGCAGTAACGATAGTCAAGCAATAGACAAGCAATTGCTGTTGGGGTTAGCGGGCGACCAAAGGTCGCCCCTACATTTCTTCAGACCCTAATCTGGCCAACTGAAATGACAGTTTTTATAAGATGTGCTATTATATTAGCACATCTTATTTTTTATGGAGGGATTGACTATGCATTATAGAAGTATAACTAGGGACAAGATCAAGGTTTCGCCCTTAGGTTTTGGCTGTATGAGATTTCCTATAATTGACAATGATTCTGGAAAGATTGATGAAGATAAGGCTAGGGAGATGCTTAGATATGCCATAGACAAGGGGGTCAACTATATAGATACAGCCTATAGCTACCATATGGGCACCAGTGAGTCTTTTGTGGGCAAGGCCTTAAAGGATGGCTACAGGGACAAGGTATATATTGCCACTAAGCTTCCGTCTTGGTTGGTAGACTCCTATGATGATTTGGAAAAATTTTTAAATGAACAGCTGGAAAGGCTAGATACGGACTGTATTGATTTTTATTTGCTGCATACTTTAAATAAAAGATACTGGGAAAGGCTGATAGAACTTAATGTCTTTAAGTTTCTAGAAGAGGCAAGAGAGGCAGGGAAGATAAAGTACATAGGTTTTTCCTTCCATGATGATTTGGAGGTTTTCAAAGAGATTGTAGACTATTATGATTGGGATTTTTGCCAGATCCAGTTAAATTTCATGGATAGAGACTACCAGGCTGGCCTGGAAGGGCTTAACTATGCCCATGAAAGAGATATATCCACCATAATCATGGAACCTATCAAGGGTGGGAGGCTGGCAAATCCTTCACCAGAAATTCAAGATATATGGGATGAAAGTGAAATAAAAAGAAGTCCGGCTGATTGGGCCCTTAGGTGGCTTTTAAACCACCAGGAAGTAGGCCTCTTACTAAGTGGTATGAGTGATATGGACCAGGTGAAGGAAAATATAGACACAGTTGCAGATGCACTTCCCAATCATTTGACTAATAAGGAATTGGATATAATCAATAGGGTGACAAGGGTTTACCAGGAGAAGACAAGGGTTGATTGTACTGCTTGTGAATACTGTCTGCCTTGTCCTGAAGGGGTTAATATTCCAGAAGTTTTCGCTATTTATAATGAACTTTCTATGTTTGATAATTTTGACTATACAGAGAATAAGTATAAGGATTTGATAGAAAAGGGAGCAGATGTTTCCAAATGTGTAGAGTGTGGGTCCTGTGAAGCCCTATGCCCCCAATTTATTGAGATTATAGATAAGTTGAAAGAAGCGGAAGAAAGAATGGTTAAGTAATATACAATCATTCAAAACATTTCGAAGGTAATTAATGAATTTTGTTTGATATTTGAACAGTTTTAAAGCAAGAAGAACACTTTTGTATATAATATTGTATCATAATGCAAAGTATCTTGAATTAATGTTCGACTTATCATATAATTAGCGTAATATATAAAATATAACATTAGTTATAAAGAGGGGTATATGATGGGGAAGAAAAAAGAAAGAATGTTAGGAATTATTGATGTTTTAAAAAAGAATAGTGTTATGTCAGTAAAATCACTTGCTGAAATGTTTAAGGTTTCTGAAATGACCATTCGCCGTGATCTAGAGGCATTAAGTAGTAATGGGATTGTAAGCAGGAGCTATGGATATGCAACTTTCTTAGAAAGCAAGCAGGTTCTAATTGATAATGATGAGTACTATGATATATCTTTTGAACAAATAAAAAATAGTACTGAAAAAAATGCAATTGCAAATTTTGCTGCTAGCCTGGTAGAACCACAAGATTTTATAATGATAGATAGTGGTACAACAACCTTTCAGTTTTCAAAGCAGATTTCTTCCTTTAAGGATATTAGTGTTCTATGCTACAACTTTGGGATACTGGCAGAACTTAGAAAAAATATTGACATAAATATAATATTTGCAGGGGGACATTATTTTCCTGAAGATCAGATGTTTACATCTAAAGAGAATGTTGAATTTATACATAATCTTCGGGCAAACAAGGCCTTTATATCTGCTTCTGGGATCCATGAAAGCTTAGGAATCACATGTATTCACTCCCATGAAATTGAAAATAAAAGAGCCATAATTGAATCATCTATGACTCGAATACTATTAATGGATTCTAGTAAATTTGGAGTAGTACGACCATCATATTTTGCATCTTTTACTGACATAGATATTATTATTACAGATTCGGGCATTGATAAGGCATGGCAAGACATAATAAATGAGGCCGGAATAAAATTATATATTGTGTAATTGATTTATATACTTGTCTAATAAAGCTAAACCCTTAGTTTAAGGGTTTTATTTTTTTATAATATAATAAAAATTTAAAGGTAGAATAAGAATAATTGATGTTCAAATGAACATATATGTTACGTTTACACACAAATATGAACATTGATATTGACATATTGTTAATTGGGACTTATAATAAACATAATGGAGAACAAACTCCTCCGACAGAACAAAATAATGTTCAAATTAACATTACATAAATTGGTGGTGCGATTATGAGTTGTTTAACTATAATTACGGATGATTTAACAGGTGCAGTGGATTCTGGTAGCTATTTTACAGAACGTGGCCAAAGTCTAAGAATTTTCACGGGCAAATATAAGAATTTCACAAGGAATGATAAGGAGATTATTTCAATAAACTTATCAACTAGGAATACAAGTGGGGAACTAGCAAAAGATAGGCACTTTGACATATGTGCTAGCCTTGTAAAAGAACCTAACCAAATATTCATGAAGAAAATTGGCACTGGCTTTAGGGGGAATGATGGAAATGAGATAGAGGGGATGCTAGAGGCTATGCCTGGATATTTATGCTTCATCATAGACAATGCCCCTGAATTGGGGACATTTACCTTGTATGGACACCAATATTGTGATGGACAAATATTGAATAAATCTGCATATGCAAATGACCCAATAATAGCACCAACAAAATCTTATATACCAGACATCTTAGCAGAGGACACTAAAATGTTAATAGGCCTTGTTAATATTGATGATGTTAAGGGGAAAACGATTTTAGAAAACACGGAAAAATTAATCCAGGATGGATGTAGAATTATAGTATTTGACGCTATTACAAAAGAGGATACCTTATATATTATAAACACACTATTCCCAGTTTATAAGCAGGTGTTATGGACTGGATCCCTAGGTATAGCTGAAGGCTTAGCAGAATACTGTTATGGTGAAGCAGACATGGTTGCAAGTAGAGAAAGGGATATTAAAAGTATATGTTTTTGTGCATCAGCTTACACTAGATCTAAAGAACAAATAGAATATTCGGTTCAAAAAAGTCTTATGGTAACTGAATTGGATATAGACAGAATAATTGAAGGTGATCAAGAGGTTATATCAGGTGCCGTAGATGATTTTATAAATAAAAATAAGTTAGGTGATGTAATACTTTTGCCAAAGGTTGATAAATATTCATATAAAGAAGGGACAAGCAGTGTAATTTTAAAAGCTATTGCAAATTGTGCTCTAAAGATTAGTAAAAATGCTCAATACGATAGACTTATCATAATAGGTGGGGAAACATCACAATCAATATTTAATAAGTTAAATGTTACAAGCTTGGAACTAGGGCTGAGGATTGAAGCTGGGGTTGCTGATGGCATAATATTAAATGGTTATGCCAAGGGAAAGGAATTTGCCTTAAAGGGCGGAAGTATTGGGAACCTAGAGGCACTAGAAAAAATGCGCTGTAAATACAGGTAAGGGGATATAAAATGGATAATTTTGATTCTTTAATGAAGAGTTGTAAAATAGAAATCTTTAAGTACTCTCAACGTTTATACTCTAAGGGTCTCGTATCAGCAACTGGTGGCAATATAAGCATGAAGTTAGGTGATAGGATTTTAATTACAGCTAGTAATATTTCATTGGGAGATATAGAACTGGAAGAGATAGTATTATGCGATTTAGAAGGGAATTTATTATATTCAGATACTTTACTCAAACCATCAAAAGAGATAAACTTACATATTGCTGTTTATAAACATAGACCAGAAATAAAGGCAGTGCTTCATGCACATCCTTCTTATGCAACAGCATTTTCTTTGCTTGATGAAAAATTGATTCTTTTTAGTCAAACAGCTAAGTCAAAATTAAGAAATGTTGAAATAATATCACAAGCACAAGCAGGATCACTGGAGTTGGCTAGTAATGTTGAATATGCTGTGAAGCAATATACATCAACTAATAATTTTCTTATGAAAGGTCATGGAATTTTATCTTTGGGTTTAAGCGTGAAGGAGTGCTTTGAGCATACTGAATTGCTAGAGGATGCTTCAAAAATTGCAATTTTATTAAAAAGTCTATAGTTAAAGTGTTAATAATGTCATAAAAATATGACATAAAAATATAAAAGGGGGACAAAAAATGAAAGGCAAAAAAAAGTTTTTATGTGTTCTGTTAGTTGTACTTATGGTAACAAGTATTTTATCAGGATGTGGTAAATCTAACCCTGGGCAAGGCCCATCAGATCCAAATAGTGGAGATTCTAACAATGTAAAACCTATAGTTTTTACAGTAACTGCAGATGTAACAGGTGCTAGGGCACCCTATGTTGAGAGATTTGCTGAGCTTATTGAGGAGAAAACAAATGGAAGATATGTAGCTGATGTTATTGCTGCATCCTCTTTAGGAAATGCAGCTGATATGGCTCAAATGTTACAAATGGGTACTCTAGATGTTTTAATGAGTGATGATATGTCTATGGATGGAGTACTAGACGGTGCCTTGGGATTTGCTTGGTTACCTGGTCTAGTATCAAATTATGACGAAGCTGACCAATATTATCTTTATGGTTGGATAAGCGACAAAATTACTGAAATAATGGAGGAAAATGACCTGATTAGAATATCTTCCTATTGTAATGGTTTTAGACAAGTCGGTAACATAAAACGTCCTATTACAGAGTTGTCAGATTTCGCAGGATTAAAAATTCGAACACCTCCAGTTGAATCTGTAGTAACCTTTTATGAAATGTGTGGTTCATTACCTGCTATGATAGCTGGTTCAGAAGTTCTTTCAGCTTTACAAACATCTACTGTAGATGGTTTGGATAATGCAGTTTTTAACTATATTAACCAAGGCTTAACTGATGTCATTACAAATATCACTGAGATTAACTACTGCTATTCCGGTGGATGCTTCATTTCAGGGCCGAGTTTCTGGGATACTTTATCTGAAGAAGATAAGGCAATATTTAAAGAATGTGCGCAGGTTGCTTCAGACGAATTTACTGCCTTCTTCCGTGAAGAGACAGATAAACTACAAAAACAAGGTGAAGAAAGTGGACAATGGGTTGTATCCCAACCATCTGAAGCATTAAAGAAAGATCTTCAAGATATATATGCAAAAATATGGGACAAGTATTATGAAAAATATGGTGCAGAAATAATGGAACCTATTATAAATGGTGATTACAAGAAGTAGAGATAAATTTGTGCATATAGTTATATGTATCTATGCATCTATGATTAGTTTTGATATGTATGATGGGGGGGAACCCCCTCATACATTATTTAGGACCTAGTCTTAAAAATATGGGAGGAATTCATATATGAAAGCGTTAAATAAGGCTTCTGTTGCCTTGAATAATGGGAATAAAATTCTTAAAAATATAGAAACCTTTCTTCTTGCCATCTGCACAATAACACTTGTAGCCGTTATTTTCATAGGAGTAATCTGTAGATATTTATTATTTATTTCAACGGCTTGGGCAGAAGAATTGTCACGGTATTTATTTGTTTGGCTTACATATATAGGCTCTGCCTATGCACTTAGTGAAGGTGGTCATATAGAAATTGATATATTTAAGCAATTTATTATAAGCAGGAAAAATATAAAGGATAAAGACCATGTTTTAAAGGTGTTTGAAATTATGTCATTGATATGTACTATGTCTTTCCTTTTAATTTTTAGCTATATATTTTGGGGCTATATGATGAGAATATGGGGAACAAACCAAACTTCACCTACTATGCATATACCAATGGGATTGGTTTATCTACCAGTATTTGTTGGAAGTCTTATAAGTATTTATCATGTCTTGTATCTAATTTTTAATAGTCTATTGGCATTAAAACCAAGTCAAGATATAAAATAGGGAAATGGGGTGATATCATGCAAATTTCAGCTTTGTTAGCTCTTGTAATTTTTATTGTTTCTTTTATAGTGATAGGCATGTTGTTAAAGGTTCCTGTGTCATATGCCTTAGGCTTTTCTTCTTTAATTGTACTGGCAGCCTCGGGGAAAAACTTAGTTACAGTGGCACAATATTCGTTTTCTGGGATTGATAGTTTTGCACTTTTGGCCATTCCGTTCTATATATTTTCTGGTTATCTAATGGAGTATAGTGGTATATCAAAGATGCTAATTGATTGGATTAAATCTTTAGTTGGCCGCGTCAGAGGAGCACTAGGTATTATAACTGTAGTTGCTAGTATGGCATTTGGGGTTTTAACAGGATCTGCAATGGCAACTATAACCGCCATTGGAAATATATTAGCTCCAGAAATGAAGGAGGAAAATTATCCACCAGGTTATATTGCAGCTTTGCTTGCCGCAACTTGTTTTCTAGGAATTCTAATTCCACCAAGTGTACCTGGTATAATGTATGCCCTTGTTTCTGGGACCAAAATATCTGAAATATGGATGGCTACCATAGGTCCTGCACTGATTTTTTCCATTGGCTATATGTTGGTAAATTATTTTAGAATTGGAAGATATCAGGAGAGAAGTATTGGTCTAGGAAAAATAAGTACTGAAAGTGCTATGGAAATATTTAAAAGCACAATTAGGGCATTTCCTGCTATTCTAATGCCGATAATAATATATGGATGTATTTACGGTGGGGTTTGCACAGTAACGGAAGCAGGAGCCTTAAGCGCAGTGTATGGAATTCTATATTTTATTATTGTTAAAGCAACTAAGAAATACGATGTTAAGGTAACACTTTGGCAATGTTGTGCTATAGCAGGTTCTGCTACTGCTGTTATTGGATTACTTAATGCTTTTTCAGTTGTAGCAGGTAAGGCAATGACACTTACAGGAATTTCACATTATCTAGCAAATTCTATAACAAGCACTATAAAAACAAAAACTGGTTTCCTGATTATGATTAATGTTTTGTTTTTGTTCATGGGAACTTTTATGGATATAAATGCAACAATCCTTATAATGACACCACTGTTATTGCCAGCTGCTCTAACATATGGAATTACAGCTATTCATTTTGGAACCATAATGCTTATAAACATGTGTGTAGGTTTTTTAACGCCGCCTTTTGCAGTAGGAATTTTTGTAGGTTCAAAAATTGCGAATGCTAGTTTTGGGGAAACTGTAAAAGAAGCTCTACCCTTTATTGCAGTTGGATTGGTTGCGATAATTGTAACAACTGCATTTCCCAGCTATATATATTTCTTTATAAATCTATTCAATTGATTATATAAATAAAATGGGTATTTTAGCGGTTCTAAAATAAAGGAGTATAACTAGTTAAGTCTAGTAAACTATTGAAAGTATAAATAGAAAATCACCTAACCCTATATTGGGTTAAGACAAAATGATTCATAAAAGGAGTGTAGAAGATGTCTACTATTGGGAAAGAAATTAGGTTAAAAAGACTTATTCCAGAGGATGATGGCTTATACTTTGGTCTAACTATAGACCATGCTATGGCACGTGGTGTATTGCCTGGGATATATAATGTAGAAGATACTATAAAAAAACTAATGGTGGGGAAACCAGATGGAATTACAATGCATAAGGGGATAGCTGAACATTGTTTTTCTGACTATGCAGGTTTAGTACCCCTAGTATTAAAGTGTACAACCTTTTCACCATTTCATCCAGGTGAGGATGTGGTGGTAAGTGACGTTGAAGAGGGTATAAGAATGGGGGCAGATGCTATTTCTGTAGGCTGTATAGTTGGTGGTGATAATCAGTCCTCACAAATAAATACCCTAGGAACTTTTAGTAAAATAGCAAATGAGATGGGTATGCCTATAATGACACATATATATCCAAGGGGAAATCTTATCCCTAAGGAAGAACGTTATGATTGGAAAAATATACTATACGCTACTAGAGCAGCTGCTGAATTAGGGGTAGATTTAATCAAGACTGACTATCCAGGAGACCCTGAAAGTTTTGCAAAGGTCGTACAGGGAACACCTGCAAAGGTATTTATTGCTGGAGGGTTCAATACAGACACGGTTCAAGAATACCTGCAAATGACCAGAGATATTATTGATGCTGGTGGAATGGGGGTAACTTATGGTAGGTATGTATTTAGCTATAAGGATCCTACATCACTTGTAATAGTATTAAGAAAAATCATACATGAAAAATATTCAGTAAAAGAGGCTATGGAACTTCTTGAGCATTTGATAAATGAAAGGGAGGTTGCTCATGTTTAGCAAACTTGATCAAAGTAAACCGCGTGATGTAGTTGCCTTTGGAAGGGCTACAATTGATTTGTATGCTAATGAAATGGGTGGTTTGGATACGGTTAATACATTTTCAAAATACCTGGGAGGATCACCAGCCAATACATCTGTGGCTATGGCAAATATTGGGCTTATGGTTGGGTATATAGGAAAAGTATCTAAGGATAATTTTGGTGATTATATTATACAATACATGGGAAGTAAAGGAATTGATACGTCACATATTAAATATGATACAAGTGGGGCTAAGAGTGGTGTAACAATAGGGGAGTTTTTATCCGATAGTCAAAGTAATTACTTGATGTACCGTAATGATTGTGCAGATTTAAATATAAGTGTAGAAGAAATAGATGAAGATTATATAGCTATGCATAAAATGCTACTAATATCTGGGGCATCCTTGACTCAATCACCTGCACGGGAATCAGTTTTTCTAGCTATTGATTATGCCAAAAGAAATGGAGTAGCAGTTATTTTAGACTTAGACTATAGGAAAAACACTTGGAAGTCAGAGTCTGAATCAAGTATTTACTATACTCTAGCTGCTAAGCAGGCTGATATAGTTATAGGGACACGAGAAGAGTTTGATGTTATGGAATTTAGTTTTCATACCGGTAATAAGGATGATGAATTTACTGCAAATCATCTGTTGGAGTCGGGTGTATCTATTGTTTCTATAAAGAAAGGTAGAAAAGGTTCAACTGTTTATACCCAAGATGGTGGAGTTTATAGGGGGGGAATCTATGATGTAAAAGTTAACAATACCTTTGGTGCAGGTGACTCCTACTCGAGTGCTTTTAATTATGGATTAGTAACTGGAAAGTCTATAGAAGAGGCGCTTAAATATGCTGCTGCCTCCTCTGCTATAACTATAACAGGTCATAGTTGTTCTGATTCTATGCCCAGTTTATCTCAGATTGAAGAGTTTCTTAAATCAAATGAATATAGTGTTGACTAAAATAAGGTTTAATCGAAGCTAATAATCAATTCAAAAAATAAATAATCAAATGTAGGACTAATTCTAATAATGAAGTTTACATTTGATTATTTTTGTATTTATATGATAAAAAATCTTTTTATTGCTTTTCTCCAAAGCTTACTGAGCCGGAGGAGGTAGATATATCTATTTTCTTTTCTCCTTGGCCTATATTGGCCTTGAAAATTCCTCCTTGGTTTTCTTCTACTTCCATGGCCAAGGAGCTTGTAAAGCTACCAGAGAAGCTGGACCCTGTGATTGTATAATTGGCTTCTTTGGCTAGGTCTATACTTACATCTCCTGAGCTGGTGGATACAAGTATATTGTCATTTGAATTCTTATTGCTTATATATATTTCACCTGAACTGGTGGATATATCTAGGTCTCCTTGGCTGTCTTCTACAGAAATATCCCCTGAAGAGCTGGAAAAATTAAGTCTTTCGCCCCTTATATTTTTAAAAAGGATATTCCCTGAACTAGAGGATAGGTTAAAGATACTGCCCTGCAAGTCATTTAGGTAAAGGTCACCTGATGCAGTGGACAAATTGTAGTCTCCAAAATAATCCTTGGGGACTGATATCTCCAAGACTACATTTGAATTTGCCACTGAATAGGAATTTTTCCTGTCTGAACTTTCTAGTTTAATCTCAAGCTTGTGGCCCCTTTTTTCTATGCTTAAGATAGGCAGGGTATTGGACTTCATATTTCCATGATAGTGGACAAGAAGATTATCTCTTTCTTCTGGCCTAATGATTATATCAACAAAGGAAGAGGAAATATCCACATTTTTTATCCCATCTAGGCTAGAAGTTTGCTTTTCATCCACAGTCATATCCTCTAAATCATAGGAAAAGTTTCCCCATCTCCTTATTCCAAATATATCAGAAATCCTAAATTTAGATTTTCCATCATCAATTTTAATTCCATCCCAACCTATTTCTACATTTTCCTTGGGGGTTTTTACCTTGATTCCATCCCAGCCTATGACCACATGGTTGCCCTTATCCCTGACATCTATTTTTCCGTCTCCTATATTTACCTGAGAATCATCAGATTCTATCTTGATTGGGTTATGCCTTATGAAATTTACCAGCCTAAATCCGTCATTGTATCGAAGTGATAGAATCCCAATAGAAAAGAATATAAGGAAAGCTCCCAACAAGATCCAAACAAGTTTTTTCGTCTTCATGATTAAACCTCCCAGCCTTTTACAATTTTTACATTCCAGTTTATATACTTAAGTGTAAGCCTATAGAGGCCCTTTGATAAATAAACCCCTAGTATAATAATCAATACCCCTAGTATAGCTAGGGCCATACCGAAGCCTAGAGCTGTGAGAAAGTGGGGAATTAAAAAAGGTATAAAGATGGCAAAGGGGGCACCAAATAGCATTGCTATGCCTCCCAGTATAAAGCCTAGACCCGTTCCAAATATTCCAAGTAATATGCCTAAGACTGCCATATAGGGACCAAATATTATGATTGCATTTAAAAAGACTAGGAGTATGATGGTAAGTATATTTTTAGGAGGAAGGTAGTCTTCCTCATTATTCCTATCAAACTTACTTGTGGCCCCAGAGGATACATAGTTCTTGGCTATTTCCTTTGGATCTCCTAATTCCTTTGATATTTCTTCCTCTGTTTTTCCCTTTGATAGGCCTATGTGAAAGTGTTCTTCATAATCTGAGACTATGTCTCTGATTTCATTCTCTGGTAGGTCCTTAAGATATATTTCCAGTATTCTTAAAAATTCATATCTTCTCATTTTATATCACCCCTTAATATATTATTGACTCCATCTATAAAACTTTCCCACTCTATTTCTAATTCTTCATAGCTTTCCTTTCCTACGGTGGTTAAGGTGTAGTACTTTCTTGGTGGGCCTTCTGTGGATTCCTTCAGGTAGGTATTTACATAACCTTCAGCCCTAAACCTTCTAAGAAGGGGATATATGGTTCCCTCAGAGATGTTGATATACTGGGAGATGTAATCTACCAACTCATAGCCGTAAAAGTCTTTCTTGTGAAGAAGGGAAAGGACACATAGTTCCAAGACGCCTTTTTTGAATTGAATATTCATAGGAATACCCCCTTTCTCTTTACTGGCTATAGTATAACATATGGTAGTGTGTGATACAAGGTACTGATTTGTAAACGATAGACAAGCAATTACCCAGCAATAGTCAAGCGATGGTCTAGCAATAGTATTGGGGTCGAAAAACGATAGTCTAGCGGTAGACTAGCAATGGTCTAGCGATGGTCTAGCAATAGTATTGGGGTGGAGATGACTTCCACCCCAGTCATTTCGACTGGAGTGTAGCGGAATGGAAAATCTCATCTTTTGTTTTTACAATTGTTTAACTATTGTTCAAATGCTGTTCAAATCTTGGACCTTCATGTATAATATAACTATTATGGAGGTGGGTTTGTGAAGAGGTTTTTGTCTTTATTTATTATTATACTTATTCTTATTAGTAGCATAGTGGTTTTTGCAGATATGGATGATTCACATGAACCACCTATGGATCTTCAAGATAAGACTAGTGAGATAATTGTCAGATTTAAGGAGGATACTAGTCAGAAATCCCAGAAGACTTTTTCTAAGGGATATTCTGTAAACAATACTGATGCCTACCAACTAAACTCTAATACTAGGGTTATAAGTGTTGGAGACAGGGATGTGGATCAGCTGATTGAGGAAATCAAGCTGGATCCTTCTGTAGAATATGTGGAAAAAAATTATCAATATAAATTATTTGATAGGCCAAATGATCCTTATTATGAAAACCTCTGGCATTTGGACAAGATATATGCTGAGGATGCTTGGAAGGAGGCAGACTTTGCCCAGGAAATTGTGGTGGCTGTCATAGACTCTGGAATTGATAGAAACCATAGGGATTTGAAAAATAGGATTGCAGGGGGAGGCTATAATTTTCTAAATAATAATAGCTTGTTTGATGATTATGATGGTCATGGTACCTTTGTATCTGGGCTTATTGCAGCTGAAGCTAACAATAACTATGGCATAGCAGGGGTGGTTGGTAGGGCAAATATAAAGATACTTCCCCTTAAGGTTACAAATTCTGAAGGGATTGCAGACAATGATGATATAATCAGGGCTATAGACTATAGTATAGAAAAGAAGGTTGATGTAATCAATATGAGCCTGGGTGGGCCAGACTATTCTTATTTCTTTGATGAGGCTTGTCAAAGGGCCATAGATGCAAATATAGTAGTTGTTGCAGCTGTAGGAAATGAGGGTGAGGATAATGAAAAGAAAAACCAGATTAATTATCCTGCAGCCTATGATAGGGTTATAGGGGTAGGGTCTACAGACTGGTTTGATGATAGGGCAAACTTCTCCAATGCCAATAAGTCTGTAGATATAGTTGCTCCTGGCGATGGAGTCTACTCTACATGGACTTACTATGATTTAAGAGAAAGAGGATTTAAGTATGGCTATGGTACATCCTACTCTACTCCCATGGTGGCAGCAACGGCAGCTCTCATGAGGGGAATAAATAAGGGGATTAGTGTAAGGGACATAAGTAATATACTTACAACTACAGCCAAGGACTTGGGTCCCAAGGGGAAGGATATATACTTTGGGTATGGTCTCCTTAATATGAAAAAGGCCATTCAGGAGGTAAGCATAAGGCAGAGCTCTAATGAATTTGTAGGTTTCAATATCTTAGATGTGGAAAAGGATAAGGTCTTAAGGATAGACTTCAACAACCCTGTATCCCTAAGCAGTTTAGGCCTGGGGCTTTATGGTTCTACGGATACTAGGGGAGTAAAAAATGACATAGGGATATCTATAGAGCTGGATGAAAAGAACCCAAGAACAGTCTATATAAAACCAAGGGATCAATGGCCTGAGGGCTATAGTTTTGTTTTTATAGGGGATAATGTAAAGGACATAAGGGGAAGAAGGCATAGGTCTAAGGTTAGGATAGTGGTAAGGACTCTTGAACAATAGTCAAGAACACAAGGGGACGGTTCTTTTGTGTT
>CAZFIO010000019.1:14032-20196 GCA_964519585.1 uncultured Tissierellaceae bacterium | reverse complement strand
TCCTGCTTTGGTGGTGATTATGAATGGTATGATGATCAGGCACCTTCTGTAAATCCTATGTTTAATTCCGCAAAGGAAATTATAAATTCTGACTTTGTTCCAATACACCAGAGTAAGATAGGAAAAGAAATCCTTAATATTGTAGAATATTTCTTGGACAAAACTAAGGGGAGGATGCCCTTATCCTATACAGATATCCAGGCACCTATAAACATGCTTTCTTATTTAATGCCAGTGAATAACCTATGTTTAGAGGTAATCGATAATGTAGATGACTTAAAAAAAGCCACAGATTTAGTAGTTGATCTCTTGGTAGAATTTCTAAAAATCCAACGTGATATGATTGGGGATGCCTTGGCTAAGCCTGGCCACGGTTTTGCAAGTAGTCGTGCATTTACTGGAGCTGGAGAGAGTACGGACAATGTAATCTTACTTTCAGACAATGATTATAAATATATATTCCAGGATGCTCATGATAAAATGGGCAATGAATTTGGAGGTATAGTTTTCCACTCATGTGGAGACTGGGGCCATAAGGCTGAAATGGTTAAAAACTTTAAAAACCTTGTAATGGTGGATGGTGCATTTTCACCAGCTACGGATCCAAATCCGAGTAATCCGGAGGAATTTGAAGCTATCTTCAGGAATACCGGTATAATTGTCAATGCTAGATGCGTAGGTACAAGTCATGAGGTGCTACCTTATTTCAAAAAGATAATAAATAAGGATATGAAGGTTATAGCTGTAACCTATTGTCAAGATGAAAATGATCAAGAAATACTTTATGATAAACTACATGAAATTTTAAAATAATATAATAAAACAGTAAAGTTTCATTTTGGCAGGATTTTTAAAATAGATCTTTAGGAGGCTTATAAATGGAAATTTTAAATGAACTTTCTGAATTAATGCAAAAAGGTAAATTAAAAGAAGTTGTAGACTTAACACAGAAGGGCATTGATGAAGGTATAGGAGTTTCTAAAATATTAGATGCTCTACTAAGTGGGATGGCTATAGTAGGTGAAAAATTTAAAAACAATAAGATTTTTGTTCCTGAAGTTTTAATTGCAGCAAGGGCTATGAATGGAGGTCTTCAGGTTTTGGAACCCCTACTAAAAGATGAGGGTGTAGAGCCAATAGGCAAGGTTGTTTTAGGAACTGTAAAAGGTGACCTACATGACATAGGAAAAAATTTAGTAAAAATGATGTTGGTTGGTGCTGGCTTTGAAGTAATAGACTTGGGAGTAGATGTACCAACTGAGAAGTTTATTGAGGCCTTAGAGGAAAACAAGGCAGATGTACTAGCCATGTCAGCCTTATTAACTACAACCATGGTTAATATGAAACCTGTTATTGATGCTGCGAGAGAAAAAGGATTACGTGAAAATATTAAGGTAATGATTGGTGGAGCACCAGTTAATGAAGACTTTTCCAATGAAATAGGGGCTGATTATTATACAGCTGATGCTGCAACAGCAGCCTCTATTGCAAAAGAATTTATGGCTAAGGGTATATAAGCTATTGGCTTAAAAAATAATAATATAAATTATTTAAATAAAATAGGAGTAAAGCTAGACTACTCCTATTTTATTATAAAAAAATGTAGGTTTAATTAAGGCATCAGACCTTAGGTATGTAAATCTAACTTAGAGATAAGGTTTCCAAATAAAAAATAAGGATATGAAATAATGGGTATAAATATAAAGGTTAAATCAGGTAAGAAAGAAGTAAGGCTAAAGATAGGGCCTGGGGAAAGTATATTGGATCTACTTATAAGCCAAGAAATCTTCATAAGTTCTGTATGCGGTGGTGGAGGTAGGTGTGGTAAATGTAAAATTCAATTAATTGAAGGTAGGCTTGATATTACAGACCTAGATAAAAAGCTTTTAACAGAAGAAGAAATAAAACAAGGGGTTAGGCTGGCATGTAAGGCTTATCCTAAAGAGGATTGTAGCATTATGGTTTTATCTTCCAAGGAAGACTCTGATTTTGAAATAATTGATACCTTTAACAAAGAGGTTTTTAAGGCTGATGGAAACATTGGAAAGGTTTCTTTTGATAATGATAAGCAGTATGCCATAGCTATAGATATAGGGACTACCACAATAGCATTTTGCCTTATTAATACAATAGAAAATTCTATTGTAGGCACCTATTCAAGAATAAATCAACAAAGAAGGCTTGGTGCAGATGTAATTTCAAGGATTAAGGCAGCAGGTGAAGGTAGGGATAAGCAACTTCAAGCTAGCATAAAAAAAGATCTTATTTCTGGTATAAAAGAAATAATTAAAGGATCCGGAATAAATAAGGAAGAAATTAAGGAAATTGCTATTTCTGGAAATACTACCATGGTTCACTTATTGATGGGTTACTCCTGCCAGACCTTGGGGGTTTTTCCCTTTGAGCCGGTTAATATTAAATTAATTTATAAGAGTTTTGAAGAAATTCTAGGTTCTAACTATTTGAATACCAATATATCCATATTACCTGGAATATCCACCTATGTGGGTGGTGATATAGCTGCAGGTTTACTAGCGTGTGGATTTGACAAGATAGAAAAAACTTCTATGTTAATAGATATAGGTACAAATGGAGAGATGGCTATAGGAAATAAGGATAAAATCCTTGTTTGTTCCACTGCTGCAGGGCCAGCATTTGAGGGTGGAAACATCTCCCATGGAGTGGGAAGCATTTCAGGGGCAATCAGCAGCCTGTCTATAGAAAATAATAAGGTTAACTTTAATACAATAAAAAATGCCCCGCCAGTAGGTATTTGTGGAACAGGTGTTATAGACGTAACTTCTGAACTTATAAAGGCTAAATTAGTTGATGAAACAGGACTATTAATTGAAGAATTTAATGAAAAAGGTTTCAAATTGGCAGTAGATGAAAAGGGTAATGATATTTTATTTACCCAAAAAGATATTAGAGAAATGCAGTTAGCTAAGTCTGCCATAAGGACGGGTATAGAGATACTAATAGACAAGTTCGGTATAGACTACAAAGACATTGATCAGGTTTTCTTAGCAGGTGGATTTGGACAGAAAATAAATATAAAAAATGCTGCTGAAATTGGTCTACTACCAGTAGAATTTATAAGTAAAACAAGTGCCACAGGCAATAGTTCCCTTGCTGGAACAGTGGACTATCTCTTGGATGAAGGTTCCAGGTACAGAATTGAAAAAATTATAGCAGGCTCAGTAGAAATTGAACTTTCTAATGATCCAAAGTTCAATGATTATTTTATGGACTATATGTTTTTTACTAATGACTTATAATATAAAGAACATGGGAGATTAGGAAACTAATAGCAATGTTTAATATATACAATTACCACAGAAGTTTCAAGGTCATGTATATATGGTTTAATAAGGCCTTAGAAGAGGAGTTAAATAAAAGGGTGAATTTAGAAAAGGAGATGGTAAAATGAAGATGTCATTTAGGTGGTATGGGGAAGATGATCCAGTAAAAATTCAGTATATTAGGCAGATCCCTACCATGGATTCTATAGTTACTGCCATATATGATGTGCCAGTTGGCGAAGTATGGCCAGTAGAAAGTATTAATAAATTGAAAGCTAGGGTGGAAGAAGCCGGGCTTAATTTTGATGTTATTGAAAGTGTACCTGTCCATGAAGATATAAAACTAGGTCTTGGTAATAGGGACAAGTATATTGAGAATTATAAGGAAAATATCAGGAACTTAGGTAGGGCTGGAGTAAAGGTTATCTGCTATAACTTTATGCCTGTATTTGACTGGACTAGATCTCAACTGGACAAAGTTCTAGAGGACGGATCAACAGCCTTAGTTTATTATAATGAGCATGTTGAAAAAATGGATCCCTTGACTGGAGAACTATCACTTCCAGGCTGGGACTCTTCTTACACAAAAGAGGATTTACAAGGTTTATTTGATAACTATGACAAACTTGATGAGGAAGACTTATGGGCAAATCTTGAGTATTTCTTGAAAGAAATAATTCCAGTTGCAGAAGAGTATGATGTAAAAATGGCAATTCACCCAGATGATCCACCATGGCCAATATTTGGACTACCTAGGATCATTACCAATGAAGAAAGCTTAGACAGGTTTTTAAAGCTTGTAGATAACAAATACAATGGACTAACATTCTGTACTGGATCACTAGGAAGTGGATCCTTCAATGATGTACCAAGGCTTATAGATAAGTATGCAGCCCAAGGAAGAATTCACTTTATGCATGTAAGGAATGTAAAGTTGATGGAAGATGGAAGCTTTGAGGAATCAGCCCATGTTTCATCCTATGGATCTTTGGATATAGTTGCCATAATGAAGGCTCTTCATAAAAATGGCTTTGATGGTTATCTAAGACCTGACCATGGAAGAATGATTTGGGGAGAGACTGGTAGACCAGGATATGGCTTATATGATAGGGCTCTAGGTGCAACCTATATAGCTGGTATTTGGGAAGCCTTGGATAAAGAATAAGAAGAAAAGGGTTGATAGAAATGAATTTGCCATTTAAGGTTGATTTAAAAGATAAGGTTGTTGTGGTTACTGGAGGAACTGGGGTACTAGGTAGCACTTGGGTAGATGCTTTGTCTGCCTGCGGGGCCAAGATTGCCCTTCTAGGAAGGCACATGGATAAACTGGAAGAGAAGGTTAAAGAACTGGAGTCAAAAGGCGGAGTAGCCATAGGTGTAGAGGCTGATGTTTTGGATAAAAATAGCCTTGTGAAAGCCCATAAGCTTATACTTGAAAAGCTAGGCCCTTGTGATATCTTGCTTAATGGAGCTGGAGGCAACCACCCCAAAGGAAATACTACAAAAGAATACCTATATGAAGAAGATTTAGGAAATAAGGATGATAGCATCCAAACCCTCTTTGATTTAGACGAAGAAGGTATAAGATTTGTTTTTGATTTGAACTTTTTAGGAACATTTTTACCATCACAAGAATTTGCTAAGGATATGATAGGAAGAAAAGGCTGCTCCATAGTAAATATTTCATCTATGAATGCCTATACTCCTTTGACAAAAATTCCAGCCTATTCTGGGGCTAAGGCTGCAGTATCAAACTTTACTGAATGGTTGGCAGTTCATTTGTCAAAGGTTGGTATCAGGGTAAATGGTATAGCACCAGGATTTTTTCTAACCAGCCAAAATGAGGCCTTGCTTCTAAATCAAGATGGAAGCTATACAGATAGGTCAAAGAAGATATTAAATTCTACCCCAATGGAAAGATTTGGCCAGCCAGATGAGCTTATAGGGGCCTTGTTATTCCTAGTAAGTGAGGAAGCAGCAAGCTTTGTAAATGGAATAGTTATACCAGTAGATGGAGGATTTTCTGCATATTCAGGAGTGTAGCAAACAATAGTCAAGCTATAGCCAAGCGATAGTCAAGCAATAGTCTAGCAATAGTCAAGCGATAGTTTTTGTAGGGAAGGATCCCAGTAGAGGCCACTGAAAATGTCCGAATTTTGTCATCCAGAGCGAAGCGAAGGATCTTAGACCCGTTGTAAAACCAAGATTGACACTAGCGTTCAGAATGACAAACCAGAAAAGCAATAGTTTTTGTAGAGAAGGATCTCAGTATCCTTCCAAACCCTATGATGATTATAGAATTGTTGTAGGGATTTGCCTAACTGGCCTGTGGACTGCAAATAAATTAATTATTAGGTGGAGCCTTGCTCCACCTATAGGTTTAGGAAGTAGAAGTAAAGGAATCTAAAAGATATGAGTTGGAAATTGAGGACTTTGCTGATGGAATAATAAATGACAAAGAACCCTATATAGATATAGATGAGTCTATTGGCTATATGGAAATTATGGATGATTTTTTAAAACTTAGGTTGGATTAATGGAGGATAGATATGATAAACTACAAGGACTTGGATACCCCATCCCTGATAATTAATAGGGAGATAATGCTGGATAATATAAACTTTATCCAGGCCTATGCCAATAAGTACAAGGTGAATTTAAGACCCCATACAAAAACTCACAAGATGCCCTACCTGGCCCAACTACAAATCCAAGCAGGTGCTAGGGGTATAACAGTGGCTAAAGTAGGAGAAGCAGAAGTTATGGCAGCTAATGGAATTGATAATATCTTTATAGCCAATGAGATAGTTGGAGAGATAAAACTAGAAAGAATAAAAAAACTTGGTCAAGGCATAGATATAT
>CAZFIO010000019.1:0-14022 GCA_964519585.1 uncultured Tissierellaceae bacterium | reverse complement strand
AAGGCATTCGGAGCAGATGGAGAGATGGACCTGATTGACTCTATTGACCATGTTAAAGTTATAGAAAAGGTATTTGAAGGGTCAGAAAACAAGGCCCAGGTCTTAATTGAGATAGAGGTTGGGGAAAATCGTTCTGGTATAATCCACAAAGAAGATTTTATTGACTTGGTAAAACATATAAGAACCTGTAGGA
Source organism: uncultured Tissierellaceae bacterium (assembly GCA_964519585.1). Lineage (GTDB taxonomy): Bacteria > Bacillota > Clostridia > Tissierellales > Tissierellaceae > CAZFIO01. The sequence continues at coordinate 13,829 of CAZFIO010000019.1, read as the reverse complement.
ATGTAAATTTAAGGGGGATATTTTCCCATGAAGGACATACCTATGGGCTTGAGACTATTGAAGACCTAAAGGAAGCCTTTATAGAAAGCCAGGAAAGAACTCTAGAGTTTGCTAGGCTAGCTGAAGATTTGGGTATCAAGCTGGAAGTAGTAAGTATAGGGGCAACCCCGCCTTCTATTCATAATCTTCCTATCCTAGAAGGAATTACAGAAATCAGGCCTGGTACTTATATATTGATGGATATGGGTCAGTCTAATGCACTTGGAAATATAGATAGATGTGCTGCCACAATTTTGACTACTATAATAAGCAAGCCTACAGAAGAAAGGGTCATTACTGATGTAGGGGCTAAGGGCATAACCATGCAGACCAGGGGCAAGGGACTTTGTGCAACTAAGGGCTTGGGTTATATAAAAGATTATGATGTATATATAGACAAGGTTTATGACGAACATGCAATTATATATAATAAGGATTTTCGAAACAAGATAGAGATTGGAGAAAAGATAGAAATAATCCCAAATCATATTTGCCCAGTATGCAATTTATATGATAAGGCCTATTTGGTATCTGATGGAAAAGTGTTGGAAGAAATAGAAATTTTATGTAGGGGTAAATTGACATAAGCTTAAAAAACAGGAGAGATTTATTATGGAGAAAAAGATTATAATAGGAGTTGTGGATGGTCAAGGGGGAGGAATAGGAAGCCTAATAGTTGAGAGATTAAGGTCTCAGTGTCCAAATGCGGAGATAATTGCCCTAGGAACCAATGGCTTTGCTACCAATAAGATGTTAAGGTCTGGTGCCCATCAAGGTGCAAGTGGTGAAAATGCTCTGATTTTCAATGTAAATAAGTTGGATGTAATAATGGGTGTTGTGGCAATCCTAATGCCAAACTCCATGATGGGAGAATTATCTCCAAGGATGGCAGAGGCTATAGGTTCTAGTGGGGCCTTGAAAATCCTTATTCCCCTAGATAAGTGCAAAATAAAAATAGTTGGAATAGAAGATTTAAGTATACAGGAATATATAAATCAAAGTATAAATGAATTAAAGAAACTAGTGGAATGAAAGATACATACAACCCCTTAATTTTATGTAATGGTAGAAAAATTAAGGGGTTGTTTTTTACTAGCTTCAGCTAGACTCTATTAATAATTAGTCTTCTATTACATTTGCACCTTCTAATCCTGCAACTAAAAGTGGTATAAGAATAATCTGAAGTATAATTCCAGGTATAGCGTTTACTACTGCAGCTGTAAAAAAGATTTGTAGATTAAAGGGATTTCCTTGTATTCCATATAGGAAGAAGGTAACTATTCCCCAAACAATTCTTCCAACAACCATTGCTCCTACTAAGGTTACCAAAATATTGATTTGCTTCTTTGGTAACCTCTTATAAAGTATGCCAGTAATCAAACCGTAGGTAGCTAGTTCAAAGGCCATGGCAATAGCATGTGGGAACATAGGTGGCATAGTGTATAGGACACTCCTTAAGATTGGAGTTATAAAGCCTACAAGCAAGCCAGAAGTTCCACCTAAAACATAGCCTGCCAGTAGTACAGGTATGTGCATGGGCAATAACCTATTTCCTATACTCGGTATTTGGCCAGTTAAAAAGGGTAAAAGAATCCCCAATGCAATGAATAAACCAGATAGTGTTATTTTTTTTGTCTTTTTGTTCATATTACCTCCAAAGATTATATTAACTGCATCTCTTCTGAAAGCAATCCTTCTTGGTATGTTAATAAATTTTATAGCTTCGGCTATTCATTAAGAATTATAGCAGGTTTTTTCAATAAAGCAAGGTAGGGATTTAATAGGGTGTAGGGATTTAATAGGGGCGAAGAGTTATTTTTTATTTGCTTAAGCTGTAACATATATGTTAATCTATATTTGTTAGGTTAATACCTATGAAATATAGACTTTGCAATTAAATGAATATAGGGGGAGATATTTTGGATTTAAGAAATATATTTTTAAATGAAGATATGGAATTAGAGGATTTGGGAGCAGGTGTTTCAAGAAAGATAATAGCCTATAATGAAAACATTATGGCTGTAGAAGTATATTTTGAAGAAGGTGCTATAGGGGCTATGCATTCCCATCCCCATGAGCAAATTACTTATATAATTGAAGGTGAGTTTGAGTTTACTATTAATGGAAAGAAAGCAATTTTAAGACCTGGTGACTCAGCCTACAAGGAGCCAGATGTTGAACATGGAGCTATATGTCTTAAAAAGGGTAAACTTTTAGACATATTTACTCCATCTAGGAAGGATTTTTTGGAGAAATAAAAAATAATATAAAAGTCATGAAAAGATAGCTGCTTATTAAGAAGCTATCTTTTTCTATTTATCCACAAGCATTTAGATTATCCACCTACTTGAAGGAAGGCATGCTGAGCTTTTGCTATCATTGTGGATAGGTATATAAATATTTCGAATGACAAATAGGCTACTAATAGAAGGCTAGAACATGGGCCTTGGTTTTTAAATGATAATCAAATAGAATTTGATTATTTTAATAGAATTTGATTATTTTATACATAAAGAATATACTTTCATCGGATATAACTATGAATATCATTGGAAAAGTGGTAAGTTATAGGTAATAATAAAGTTAAGTACAAGCATTCTGATTACAAGTTTGGTTTTAGGCCTACTATCTGGTCTAGGACCTGTAAATGTATCTAATTTTTTTTTAGCAGAGCTCTTCATATAAGGAATACAGATCTTATACTATTTCTGTAGGACTTCTTCTAATAGTTTCAACCACCATCCTCATGGCTTTAATAGGCTATATAGGATAACTAATTGAGATTTTGATTATAGGGTGATATTAATGAAAAAAACTAGGTTTACCTTAAATGAAAATTAATGTTTTTTGCCATAATCATGGTTTTTGTTTCTACTGTATTTGTAACTATATTCTTTTCCAAATTAGCCATTGGAAAACTAGAGGAACATGTAAGAACAAATAATATGAACATGGCTATAGGAATTTCTGAAAGCAGAACAATAGGAGATCTAATTGGAAATGGGGATCCTAGTGGAGAAATACAAAAATATACAAGCCATATATTAAAAGGGCTTAAGGATATAGATATGATAGTTATAGCTGATATGGATGGGATTAGGTTTGCCCATCCAAATGAGGACAGGCTTGGTCAACATTTTGTTGGTGGGGATGAAACTAGGGTTATTAAGACATGGGAGTCATATACAACAACAGAGACAGGTACTCTAGGCACTTCTATAAGGGCCTTTGTTCCAATATTAGATTCAGATGATAGACAGGTAGGCTTTATAATGGTGGGGACCCTCTTGGAGGGGGTTATAGAAATTAAGGAACAAATTCTAAAAACCATCATTGCTTACTCCCTTGGTGGTATTTTCCTGGGTTCTATTGGTGCTGGCTTATTGGCCTATAATATTAAAAAAAGCATACTTGGGTTAGAGCCCTATGAAATAGGACACCTGTATAAGGAAAAGCAGGGAATTCTACAGGCTATTGAAGAGGGAATTATATCTATAAATGAAGAAGGCCTTATAACAACCATCAATGATTCTGCTAGGAGGATATTGGGGATAGATTCGAAAGACTTAATAGGGGAAAAGATATCCAATATAATTCCAGGCAACTATATTGAAGATATTTTGCTTACTGGAGAATTGATAATTGATATGGAAACACGGTTAAATAATATTAATGTAGTAACCAACATAGTACCAATTAGGCTAAAGGGGAAAATTGTAGGAGCTATATCTACCTTTAGAGATAAATCAGAGGTTACAAGATTGGCCAAAGAAATAACAGGATACAACGAAATGGTAAAATCCTTAAGGGCAAATTCCCATGATTTCTTGAACAAGTCTCACGTTATTTTAGGCTTGCTTGAAATAGGTGATATCAATATGGCCAAGAGATATATACTTCATATGAGAGACCACCAGCAAAAGACAATTTCTCAAGTGATAGACAAAATTAAGGACCCGATAATTGGGGGTCTTATACTAGGTAAGATTAGTAGGGCCAGAGAATTAGGAGTTATATTTAACCTAAGTGATGATTCTATCTTGTATAATGTAGATATGAACCAGATTAACCTAGCCTTGGTAACTATACTGGGCAATATAATAGAAAATGCTTTTGAATCAACTATAGATAAGGATATAGGCAAGAAGAGTGCGAGCCTACGAATTATAGAAGATGAAAAAGGAATAAATATTGAACTGGAGGATAATGGGGTAGGTATAAAGGAAGAAGATCTAAGCCTTATAATGCAAAAAGGAAGAAGCACTAAGGGTAAGGATAGAGGCCTAGGTTTATTTTTAGTGAAGGAGAAGCTGGACACCATTGGGGGAAAACTAAATATTAGCTCAGAATATGGTCTAGGGACAAGGGTAAATATATTTATACCAAAGGAGGTTCGAGATGATTAGGGTTTTAATTGTAGAGGATGATCCAATGGTTAGTATGATTAGCAAAAAGTATATAGAAAATAACCAGGGTTTTCAGGTTGTTAGTATCTGCAAAGATGAAGAAGAGGCTCTTTCTTATTTGAAAAACCATAGGGTTGATTTGGCAATCCTAGATGTATATCTTCCAAAGGGAAGTGGGGTTAATCTTTTAAATGAAATTAGGAAACTAGGGTTAGATATAGACATAATAATGGTTACTGCTTCTTCAGAAATTGAGGTATTAAATAGTGCCCTCAAATATGGGGTAGTTGATTATCTTGTAAAACCCTTTGAATTTGCCAGGATGAAAAGTGCCCTGGAAAAATATATGCTTAGAAGGAAGGTACTAGAATCAAAAGATAAGATAGAACAGGAGCAGATTGATAAGGTTTTTAATAAAAGTCCCGTAGAAGAAAACAAGGTCCCTAAAGGATTGAACTATTATACCCTAAGGATCATAAGTCAATTTATAAATGAGCACAGTAGTGAAAGTTTTTCGGCGGATGATATGTCCCAAAAATTAAATCTTTCAAGAGTGACTATTAGAAGATATATGGACTACCTAGAGGGAACAGGGGATATTGTAAAGGAGATAGAGTATGGAACTGTAGGACGACCCATATATATGTATAGAAAAAATATATAGAGATGATAAAAATATGACAAACTTTTCTTTATTTATTTAATCTTTAGGATATTTTCTAAATATTCTAAAAATTAAAGACTCCTTGTATAATGATTTTAGATGGCAATAATTTTATAGAATTTATCAAACTCCATCTAAAAAATATAAAGGAGGACTAAAATGGCAGAAAAGAATGTATCTATTAATGACAATGGCGGTTATAGAATCATGGGTATTTCAATTGGTGTATTTGCAATCATAGGGGCCATAGTATTATTAGCTACTTACATGGAGGTATTGCCCAAGGGCATGATAGGTGCTTACCCACTAATGATGGTTTTAGGGGCAATATTAGACGAAATTGGAAATCGTTTACCTATTGTTAGGAGTTATTTAGGAGGAGGACCTATAGTTGTTATATTTGGGTCAGCTGCTTTAGTTACATTTAACTTGATTCCTGAATCAGCTACTACAATAATGACTAACTTTATGAAGGGAGAAGCCTTCCTTGACTTCTACATTGCTGCACTTATTACTGGTAGTATTTTAGGAATGGATAGAAAACTACTTATAAGGGCATCAGCAAGATACTTACCTGTAATTATAGGTGGTGTAGCAGTTTCCTTTGGACTAACTGCTGTAGTTGGAATCCTAATGGGATATGGTGCAAAAGAAGCTGTTCTTTATATAGCACTTCCTATTATGGGTGGAGGTATGGGTGCGGGTGCTGTTCCCTTATCACAAATCTTTGGAGAAAGTTTAGCAACTGATCCAGACACAATTCTTTCTAAGATGGTTCCTGCTGTTGCTCTGGGCAATGCGCTGGCTATAATATTTGCGGGCCTACTTGATAGAGTCAGTAAAGGTAAACCAAAATTATCTGGTGAAGGCAAACTAATGGTTGGACAAGAAGAGCCTGATACAGAGGAAGAAGATAAGATAGCTATTGATTATGGGTTTTTAGGAATTGGTTTACTTCTATCTACTACCTTCTTTGCCTTTGGAAGCATACTTGCAAAATTTATACCCATTCACTCCTATGCGCTTATGATTATAAGTGTTGCTCTTGTAAAGGCTGTAGGAATTATGCCTAAGAAATATGAATTGGGTGCAACCCAATGGTTTAGATTTATAATGAATAACCTAACACCAACCCTTTTAATAGGTATAGGGGTTGCTTATACAAACTTAAGAGAGGTTGCGGATGCATTTTCAGTTACCTATTTGGTCCTAGTAACTATGACAGTATTGGGTTCTATTATAGGTTCAGCTTTAGTAGGGAAGATACTAGGTTTCTATCCTGTAGAAGCTTCCATAACTGGTGGACTTTGTATGGCCAATATGGGTGGGACAGGTGACGTTGCTGTATTGTCAGCTTCCAACAGAATGTTGTTAATGCCATTTGCTCAAATATCATCAAGACTAGGAGGAGCTTTTATGCTCATTGTAGCAACTGCCCTTCTGAAAATATTATCATAAATTAGCTCATAGAAGCATAGATACAGCCCCTTGATGGTATATAATTAAGGGGCTGTAATATATAGAGAGGTAGAAAAATGCATGCCTTAGAAAAGATTTTGGCCCATAGGGCAGGACTAGACAAGGTTGAAGCAGGACAAATAGTAAATTGCAAAATAGATTTTGCAGAAATAAATGACCTATACCTACAAACCCTTTACTCTTTTTGGGAGATGGGTGGGGATAGGGTATATGATAGGGAGAAAGTAGCCTTTGTCTTTGACCATTACTCCCCGGCCCCAACTATTAAAGCAGCCCAAAACCATAAAGAAATGAGGGAGTTTGCAAGAAATCAAAAGTTAATATACCACTTTGATATAAACAAGGGTGTCTGCCACCAGGTCCTGCCTGAAGCAGGTTTAGTATATCCAGGTATGATTCTAGTGGCCACAGACTCACATACCACAACTCACGGGGCATTTGGGGCTTTTGGTACAGGGGTAGGTGCTACTGATATGGCTACAATACTTATTAGTGGAGAGTTATGGTTTAGGGTGCCAGAAGTGATAAAGATTGAGATTAATGGAAAACCTAAAGAAAACGTATTTGCTAAGGATGTTATCCTTCACATACTGGGTCAGGTAAAGGCTGATGGTGCAGTATATAGGGCAATAGAATATACAGGGGATTATGTGAAAAATCTAGGGGTTTCTGAAAGAATGGTTCTATGTAATATGGCTGTAGAGATGGGAGCCAAAACTGCCTATATAGACCCAAATGATAAGGTTATAGAATATGTAAAAGATAGGACTGATAAGGAATTTACAATCTATAAGACTGACGAAGATTATGAGTATGCTGACCATCTAGTATTTGATATAGAAGGCTTAGAGCCTCAACTATCTGCTCCTCATAGTGTAGATAACAATGTTTCTATACAAGAGGGCCTAGGTGTAAAAATAGACCAAGGTTTTATAGGCTCTTGCACTGGAGGAAGGCTTGAGGATATTGAAGCTGGTTGGAAGATATTAAAGGGTAAAAAGATTCATCCAGATGTAAGACTGGTAATTCTACCAGCATCGGATGAGGTCCAATATAAGGCTATGGAAAAGGGCTACATGGAAGATTTGATGAAGGCTGGGGCAACCTTTGGCGCACCAGGTTGTGGTCCTTGTTTAGGTACCCATGCAGGAGTTTTAACAGAGGGAGAAGTATGTATTACATCAACAAACAGAAACTTCCCAGGCAGAATGGGAGACAGGGGATCTTCTATCTATCTTGCATCGCCTGCTACCGTTGCTGCATCAGCACTGTATGGAGAAATTACAGAACCTGAAATTTGATGGAGGTATAGATATGAAAGATATAATAAGGGGTAGGGTATTTGTATATGGGGACAACATAGATACAGACCAAATATATCCTGGTAGATATCTGGATCTAGTAGATCCAGCAGATATAAAACAACACACCATGGAGGAATTGGATCCAACATTTGTAGATAAGGTAGAAAAGGGAGATATAATAATAGCTGGCAAAAATTTTGGCTGTGGTTCTAGTAGAGAGCATGCTCCTATAAGCCTTATATCATCAGGAATCAGTCTAGTAATAGCAGAATCCTTTGCTCGTATATTTTATAGGAATGCTACTAATCTTGCCCTTCCACTAATGGAGTCTAAGGATGTTAGTAAAAATCTTAAAACTGGTGATATCATAGAGGTTAATCTAGCTGAGGGACTAATAAAAAATGAAACTAGCGGAGAGGAATTTGAGGCCAGCAAGATTTCAGAATTTATATCCCATATAATAAACAAGGGTGGAATTAAGAAGGTATTTCTGGAAAGGGCTAAAAAGTAAAGAAAAAACTTTGTAAACTCTAATCTTATGGCTTAATTGTTAATAGGGGGGCTTTATTTGCTTGCACAAGCTACAGAAACTGTATTTGTCATGATTATCTTAATTGCTACAGGCTGGATAATGGCACATAGAAAGTGGATAGATAATGATACAAAGGAATTTCTAAACAAATTAATCGTAGGTGTCTCCATACCTGCCTTAACCATATATAATTTCTTTGAGTCCTTTGATAGGGATATAATTAAGTCTTCTTTCAAATATGTGACCATAATCTTATTTGCCATGCTAATTTTATACCTTTTTAGTGGGCTAGTAGCAAAACTACTATCTATAGGCCCCGAAAGAAGGGGGAGCTTTGTTTCCATGTCTACTGTTTCAAACAGTATGTTTTTTGGATTACCAGTAAGTTTAGGACTATTTGGAGATATTAGCTTGCCCTATGTTTTATTCTACTATATAGCTAATACTACCATGTTTTGGGGAATTTGTAGCCAGGGAATTATTAATGATGGTAGAGGAGATGGAAGCGGCAAAATAGAATTCAAAAGAATTTTCAATATACCAATTATTACAGTTTTGATTTCAGCCTTCCTCCTATATCTAAATATAAGTCCTCCTACACTAATAATAAAAGTGTCTAAACACCTAAGTAGTTTTGTAACCCCTATAGCTTCTATTGTAATTGGCAAGATAATTTATGATATTGATTATAGGGAATTTAAATTTGATAAGTCAATTTTTGCAGTTATTCTTATGAGATTTGTTTTTGCACCTGGATTAATATATATAGTAGCATCATTTATAGGACTTCCAAAATTAGCAGTCCAAGTTTTTACTATTCAAGGAGCTATGCCAGTAATGACTCAAACCAGTATTGTAGGGTCTTTGCATGGTGCTGACTCAGAATATATAGCCACTGCAATTTCTTTAACCACAATACTAAGCCTAGTATTTATTCCCATATATGCAGTCCTAATCCAATAAGCCTGATCCACATCAATCCTACTTGTAAAATGATAAGGATATAGGTTTTTGGGTATATCTAAGATAAATAGAGATAAGGAGTGTAGGAAGTGGATTACAAAAAGTTTGAGGATAAATATATTTTAAGACTTAATAAGGGTGATGAAATCCTAGAGAGCCTAGAAAGTCTTGTTAAAAAGGAAAATATAAGGCTTGCCAGTGTTACAGGTATAGGTGCTCTTGGTAAGGCTGAAATAGGTTTATTTAATTCTAGAAAAAAGAAGTACTTCTCAAAGGTTTTTCAGGAGGACATGGAGATAGTAAGTCTAAATGGTAATATCTCAGAAATGAATGGAGAACCATATCTTCACCTTCACATAGCACTAGCTGATGAGAGTTTAAAGCTAGTGGGGGGGCATTTAAATTACGGCTTAATCAGTCTTACAGGGGAAATAATAGTTGATACAATTAAGGGAGAGATTGATAGAGAATTTGATGAAGAGGTAGGTTTAAATTTAATTAAGTTCTAAATTCAGAGATTTTATAAGATAAGAATTATTAAGATAGCCATTTTTAAAAGACTGGCTATCTTTTTACTTTACATATAAATTTGATATGATAATCTTATAACTATATAGTAATAGAATTGCTTTATAGGGAGGTAGTTTGAATGGGAGCAAGTATTGTGCTTGTAGATGATGAAAAGGAAATAGCTGACTTAGTAGAATTATATTTGAAAAATGAAGGTTATAAGGTTCATAAATTCTATCATGGCAATGAACTGGTAGATTTCATAGACAACAACCATGTGGACCTGGCAGTTTTAGATATTATGCTTCCTGGGGTAGATGGCTTAACCCTGTGTCAAAGGATTAGGGAAAATCACTTCTTCCCTATAATTATGCTTACTGCTAAGGTTGAGGATATTGATAAAATTATGGGCCTAACCATTGGTGCAGATGATTATATAACAAAACCCTTCAACCCTCTAGAATTAGTTGCTAGGGTTAAGACCCAATTAAGAAGGTATCAAAGGTATAATAACATTGAAATTCCTGAAGAAAATACTTATGAGCATGACATAAGGGGGCTCATTATCAATAAGGAAACCCATAAGACTACACTCTATGGTAAGAAGATAGACCTAACCCCCTTAGAGTTCTCCATACTATGGCACCTATGTGAAAATCAGGGTAAGGTTGTATCATCAGAGGAACTATTTGAGGCTGTATGGGGTGAGAAATACCTGGACAATAACAACACTGTTATGGCCCACATAGCAAGGCTTAGGGAAAAGTTAAATGAACCAGCAAGGAATCCAAAGTTTATAAAAACTGTATGGGGGGTAGGCTATCAAATTGAATAAGAGAATGAAAAGCTTTAAAAGAGGCTTATTTATAAAGATTCTCCTTAGATTCTTATTAACCCTAGTGATTGTATATATACTAACTGTAGTCCTGATTCTATTGATGATTCCAGTCTCTAGAGTATTTGTATGGAAGGGAAATGAACCATTCTATCCTATATATAGGGTGGTAGCAGATAATTTATTCTTTTTATTGTTATTGGCCTTTCTAGTAGAGACAGTAGTTCTTTTTGTGTATTTTTGGTCTAAACCATTTAAATACTTAGAAGAGGTAGTAAGGGCTACAGAGAATATATACGATTCTAAGGACCAATTTATAGAACTTCCCAGTGATCTGGCAGAGCTTGAATACCAACTAAATCAAATAAAAATGAATGCAATCCAAAGCAACAGAGCAGCCAGGGAGGCAGAAAAAAGAAAAAATGATCTAATAGTCTACCTAGCTCATGATTTAAAAACTCCCCTAACCTCTGTTATCGGCTACCTAACACTATTAAGAGATGAAATCCAAATATCTGAAGAATTACGTGAAAAATATACTGCCATATCTTTAGAAAAAGCTGAAAGGTTGGAAGACTTAATTAATGAGTTTTTTGAAATAACTAGATTTAACTTATCAAGCTTAAGCCTTGACTTGTCTAGAGTAAACCTAAGCCGGATGTTGGAGCAAATTGCCTATGAGTTCCAACCCATGCTTATGGAAAGGCAGCTGGAATGCAAGCTAGACTTGGAAGAAGACTTGATAGTCAGGCTAGATGTAAATAAAATACAAAGGGTTTTTGATAACCTACTAAGAAATGCTATTAATTATAGTTTTGACAATGAAATTATAGAAATAAGTCTAACAAGTGATGAATATGAAATTTCAATTGATTTTACAAATTATGGAGATACAATTTCTGAGGATAAGTTAGAAAGGATTTTTGATCAGTTCTATAGGTTGGATACTGCTAGGGGAAGTAGAACCGGTGGTGCAGGCCTAGGACTAGCCATAGCAAAAGAAATCGTTGAACTCCACAAAGGGACCATAAAGGTCTCAAGCAAGGATGAAGTTACCGAATTTCAAGTAAAAATACCAATGTTATAAATTTGTAAGTTTTATGTTATAAAACTGTAGAAGTTCCATAAAAGAAAAGATAAAAACAGACCTCCTATTTTTAGTATGATTGATTTACTAAGGATAGGGGGATTTTTTATGCACAAAAGTCTAAGAGGGAGAGATAAGATGAGAAGGAGACGGATTACGGAAATTTTTCCTTTTTTATTACCTATAAGAAAGTTCCAAAGGAAGATATTTTTTTACCTAGGCATGTTTTTTGATGGAAACAAATATGCAAAAACAAAATCTCAGGAAAGGCTAGAATATGAGATTTTTCAAACAGAATCAGTGATTATAAATAAATCAAGTGGTTTTGATATCCAATACCAGATTAACAAGGAATATAATCTAAAGCTGGCAAGCAAAACTATAAATGGCTTGATAATCAAACCAAATGAAGTATTTTCCTTCTGGCAATTGGTTAGACATGGGGACAAGGACCAGCCCTATAAGGATGGCTTAAACTTAGTCAATGGTCAGATTGTAGGAAGTTATGGGGGAGGACTCTGTCAGTTAAGTAATGATTTATACTGGGCTTTTTTACACACCCCTCTTACAATTCTTGAAAGACATGGTCATGTGGCCCAAAACTTTCCTTCTATTAATTCTGATGATATTAAGGGGGTTGATGCTACTATAAGTGAAGGCTGGAAGGATTTGAAGGTAAAAAATGAAACAAATAAGACCTTCCAAATAATAATCCACTTCCTAGATGGATCAATCCATATTTCTATCCTGTCTGACTTCCAAGCTAATACAGAATATGAAATACTTAATAAGAACCTTGAGTATTACAAAAGAGATGATGATATATACGAGGAAGTCTCTCTTGTACGAAGGGAAAGAAATAAGGATAGCAAGGAGACTAAGGAAGTAGAGCTATATAGGAATAAAACTAAAATTTCCTATAAGCTTGAAGACCATAAGAAAGTTCTTGAAAGGAAGGTTGTCTAATGAGAAAAAGGTTAGGAGTAATATTTGGCGGAATGAGTAGTGAATACGAGATATCTTTGCAATCATCCTATGGTGTAATATCTAACCTAGATAGGGGAAAATATGATGTCATAAATATAGGGATTACTAGAGATGGTCAGTGGTTTAAGTATATAGGTCATATAGATAATATTCAAAATGATTTATGGTATAAGGATGAGGAAAACTTAATTCCAACTATTATATCACCAGATAGGAGACTAAAAGGAGTTATTGAATTTCACCAGGATGGGAATAGCTATATAAGTTTAGATGGGGTATTACCTGTGCTACATGGAAAATATGGGGAGGATGGAACTATTCAAGGCCTAGTAGAACTAGCTGGCATACCTTTGATAGGTTGCAATACAATGTCATCCGCCTTAGCTATGGATAAGTATAGAGCCCACAGGCTTGTGGAAGCTACGGGTATATCCATTCCGAAAAACTTTGTCATAAATAAATATACACAAGAGGAAGAAGTCCTCCAATTACTGGAGAAACTGACCTACCCCATATTTGTAAAACCTGTAAAGGAAGGATCTTCCTATGGGATAACCAAGGTTTACGATAAAAAAGACTTACCTAAAGCAATAGAATTTGCCTTTCAATTTAATGATGAAGTTTTAATAGAGGAAAATATTAAAGGTATTGAAGTTGGTTGTGCTATCTTGGGAAATCATGAACTAATCATAGGTAGTCTTAATGAGATAGAATTATTATCAGATTTTCTAGACTATGAGGATAAGTATACCAATAGGAAGTCTATAGTCCATATACCAGCAAGGATTGATGAAATTACTGAAGGAAGGGTTAAGGAAGCTGGGAAAACCATATATAAGGCCTTGGGTTGTCAGGGATTTGCTAGGGTTGATATGTTTCTGACCCCAGGAAAAAAAATAGTTTTTAATGAGGTCAATACCATACCTGGTTTTACCCCCTTAAGCATATATCCTAAGATGATGGAGGGTATAGGAATATCATATGGTGAACTTTTAGATAGATTGATAGACTTAGGTATAGAAA
>CAZFIO010000018.1:0-20486 GCA_964519585.1 uncultured Tissierellaceae bacterium | reverse complement strand
TCCAGCATCATTCCCTTTAACCTAGAGGCAGTAACATGGTTTACACTTTGGGAAAGTAAGCCGCTATTAAAAGTCTTAATTATTTGCCCCTTACTATTTAAGATTTTCTTAACCAGAATAGGCTTCATCATTCTACCTTCATTGGCAACTGAAGCTGCCATCATAGCCATATTCAAAGGGGTAACCAGGACCTTCCCCTGGCCTATAGCACTAGAAGCTATTTCAGTGTCATTTAGATTTCCTTTGTAGAAAAATGTAGAGGTAGAAACTCCTAGGTCAAAATAAATCTTTTTATTAACCATATATCTATCTCCAGCTTCGCCAAGACTCTGCCCTCCTATTATCAGAGATTTCTCTGCAAAATATGTATTGCAAGATTTTGCAAATGCCTGATCTAAGTCAATAACCCCATGGGCCTTACCCTGATAGTCACTTATCTTATAGCCATCAATTTTTGTGCTGCCCTTACATATATAGTCTGGAGATATATCTATATTATCCAAAATTGCAGAAGCTGTAATTATTTTGAAAATTGAACCAGGAGGATATAGGCCCTGGGTTGCCCTGTTAACCAATGGTTTCTCATCATCTTCTATTATATTATCCCAATCCTTATTTAAATCTGATACATTGAAGTCTGGAAGGCTAACCATAGAATAAATTTCACCTGTTTTTGGATTCATAACCACTATAGCTCCTTTTTTACCCTTTAGTAAGCTATGGGCCTTTTCTTGGAGACCATGATCTATAGTCAACTTCAAATTATTGCCAACAGATCGTGGTAGAACTAGGTTTTTTATTTCACCAATTACAGATTTATTTTGTATATCCAGCAGGTCATTATTATAAGAAAGTTCCAGACCAGCCTTCCCATACTCCCTATAACTATAGCCTATGATATGGCTATAGATCCTTCCATATTTGTAGTATCTAGGATTGGATTTTTCGCCTATTTCGCTATAGGCTAGGACCTGATCATTCCTATCTAAAATTGACCCTCTTAAAACATTTTCCTCATTTAGCCAAAGTCTTTTATTATAGGAATTGTTTTTTACTTTATCAGCATTAAACAATTGAAAAAAACTTAGATAGGCAATTAGACTGATAAAGCCAAAGCAAAATATTACAAGTATTGTAAGTACCCTTTTTTTTTCTCCACTCATAGAACCATCCCCTACATTTCCTCAGATATAGCCTGTAAAATTCCCAAGGCTATAAAACTAGTAATTAAAGAACTACCACCATAGGAGACAAAGGGTAGATTGATACCTGTTAAGGGTATCAGTTTAGTAACCCCTCCTATTATCACAAAAGACTGTATACCTAGCAAAACACTTATACCCAGGGCAAGTATCTTATAAAAGTCATCAGTCTGATTAAGCCCTATCTTAAAGCCCCTATAAAGCAAGAGCATAAAGAGCATTATTATACCTATGCCAGTAAAAATCCCCATTTCCTCACAAATGGAGGAAAATATAAAATCATTATAGGACAGGGGTATATAGTAGGGGTGTCCAAGACCCAGCCCCTTGCCAAATAAACCACCCTCAGCTATAGCAAAGAGGGATTGGGTAATCTGATAGCCCTTGTCATTGATATAATCCCAAGGATTTAACCAGGTTGTAAATCTGATTTTCACATGGTCAAACATCATATATCCAAATAGGCCTAGGCCCATGGAAAATAAAAGCTTTAATTTTACTAGCCTTCTATTTGGCTCAAAAATATAATGGACAGAAAATATAATAACAAAAAAGATTAAGGCCATACCCAAATCCCTTTGAAGGAAAAGTATAGCTAAAAAGGAATACTCCATAGCAGTTAAATAAAGAAGGGATTTCTTGTCACCCTCATCCCTTTCCTTAGAATAATAAGAAGCTAGGATAAATATAAGCAAAACCTTAGTTATTTCAGCTGGTTGTATGCTTACCCCCCTTATTTCTATCCAGTTTATTGCACCAAACTTTCTTTCACCCAAGAAAAATGTTAGGGCAAAAAGTACATAAGAAAAGCCTATATAGAAATACATTAGCCTATCCCAGTCTTTGAAAGTTTTCACAAAGAAATAACTTATATAATATAGGAGGATCCCCAGAGACAACCAGACCAATTGTTTGGCCCCTAGAAAGATATCAATCCTAAATATCATAACCACACCAATAGAAACCAGCATGGTAGCAATTAAAAGAAGGTATTGGTCCCCATCAGTTACCTTTAAAAGAATATAGTTGGCTATATAAACAATAAGTATGAAAAATAATCCAGCTGCAAATGAATAGGCATCCAGTTTATCCTTCTTATATGTAATTAAAAGAGCCAAGGCAGCCAGCTCAAATAAAAATAATAATTTCCTTGGATTATTTATAATCCCTCTATCAATATTCATAAACCCTCACCTATTTGTGTTAACAAATAAAAACTCCACATTGCTAATCTTAATTATATCCTTACTATTTAGTTCAACAGCATCATAAATCCTATCTCCATTTAGAAAGCTACCGTTTGAGCTTTCTAGGTCTTCAACAAAATACTTACCTTCATCCCTGACTATTTGTAAGTGTTCTTTTGATACAAAGGGGTCCTTTAGGATTATATCATTGTGCTTGGCCCTTCCTAAGCTTAGAGACTTTTCAATTATGTAATATTCCTTCAGCTTATAGGGCAGGGTATCAATCCTATTTACCAGCTTGAGATAAACAAACCTATCCCCATCTATAGTGCCTATAGTCCTTATATCTAAGTAAATCAACCTTATTATTGAAAATATAAATAAATATATTATAACTATAAAAATATACTTAAATATCAATGATATAATATTAAACATATATATACCCCCAAACCTTCTACTATTAAATACTACCATAATCCAGCTATTTTGTGAATTAAAGCCTTGAATTATTAATAACCTTTGATATTATTATATAATATGGTTAATAACTTTCAATTTTACATGAATTTAGACATGAAAAAAAAGCTTGTTTTCTCTTTCTTTTAACCGAGGAGGTATAGAAAATTGATAATTACTGATATTGAACCACAAAAAAACAAAAACAGAGTAAATATCTACCTTGATGATGAATTTGCCTTTGGTCTTGATAGGGAAATATCATACAAATACAGGCTATATATTGGGCAGGAGATTGAAAAAAAATTTATAGAAAAGATACTTAAGACAGATGAAAGAAACAAGGTTATAAATTCCGCCCTAGGATATTTATCCTACCGCCAACGTTCCCAGCAGGAAGTTTTTCAAAAACTTAGGTCCAAGGACTACTCCCATGAAGATATAGAATTTGCCATAAACTATTGTATAGAAAGAAACTACATCAATGATATAGAATTTGCCAGATCCTTCATCCATGATAAAAGTAAACTAAACAAGTATGGTTCTGTACGAATAAAATATGATTTAATAAAAAAAGGTGTAGATAAATCTATTATTGATCAAGTCCTACAAGCAGATTTTGAGGAAGAATATTCCACAGCCCTTGAAGTGGCTGAAAAGAAACTAGCCAGCTACAGGTCTGATGATAAAAATAGCCAGTATAGAAAACTTGGAGGCTTTCTTCAAAGAAGGGGCTATCCCTATGATGTAGTCTCCAAGGTTCTTAGAGAATTATTATAAGGGTGATTATATGTATTTTGTATATATCTTAAAATGTAATGACGGGACCTTTTACACTGGCTATACTGTAGATCTTGAAAAAAGACTAGCTAAACATAATCAGGGTAAGGCCTCCAAATACACCCGGGGCCGCCTACCTGTAGAAATTGTATATACTGAAAGATTTGACTCCAAGAGCCAGGCAATGCAAAGGGAAGCCTCCATAAAAAAATTAAAAAGGCCTGAGAAAATCAGGCTTATTAAAAATCACCCTTATTGATTTAACAGTAAGGGTGAACTTATGCACTACTTATCCTTGGAATAACCCCCCAGCATCAATGCCGTTAGGAGACCCACAAAGCCTCCGCCTACACCAATTATAAAAATCATAAACTTGCTAATCCCTTTAATTAAATCTTCAGCGGATGCTATACCAAACAAACCATATAAACCTATAGGTAGCAATACAATTCCAGGTATATACTTAACATATTTATGTTTCTTAAAAAGAAGATGTAAAATTAGTGTAACAATCATTATACCAAGAGCTATAAATATATAAGCCCTAGCATACTCAAAATACTCCAAGAATTCTTTCATTTATCTTTCCCCCTAGTAATCTATATATTTTAGTAGATGAACCTCCATATTACTATTCTTCTATAGTCTTTCCTCCCCTAATAATTATCTCATTCTCCCATGTATCTACATACCTACCCAGAGCCCACTCAGACATTACTGTACTAGCATTCTTAGGCAAATTAACCTTTGCTAGGGGCACCTGGCTAATACTGTCATTATTTTCAATGTTAAATACTTGAATATTGTAATTAGTCATGATTACTACGAAATCCTTATTAGGTGAGAAAAACATATCTATAGCATCAGGTATCCTTCTCTTTATTGCTTCCCAGGGAATTAGGTTCTCGTCATAATTGATTATATCCTTAGGCGGAATTGCCCTGATATTGAAATCCTTAAAAAGTTCTTTTTCATTTTGAACATAATTAATCCTTCCATTAAATATCCAGTGTCCCTTGTTTCTAGAAAGTCCTATATTTGCCTCATTAATAGAAGGAGCCTCATCTAGAGACATGACCTTTTGTACTCCCTCCATGAATAACTCTTTCCCTGATTCACCTACTAAATCTGATAGTTTAATAGGGTTTTCATTTTGTAGATTATCAAGTGAAAATGTTTTTAAAATCTTCCTATCATCATTTCTACTGATTATTTCTTCAATGGATATATAATTATTTCCGACAAAGACTATATTTTTCAATACAGATGTTGGGTCATAAGAGTTAAAATTAGCTACCCTGCTAGTATTATTCCTATTAGCCTCCATTTGGGCTTCCTTTTTAGGGCTTGTTATTATTAAATCAGTTATATGGTCCTTGTCAACCTGCCTCTCTACCCCAATCTCCCAAAAACCTTTCTTTCTTGGAACCAGGAGACTATCCAGCTGATAAACTTCAAGTATAGTCCCATCATTAGACCTAATCCATAAAGTCTCGTACTCCCAACTAGGCAATTCATTTATACTATCATAAGTAGGATACTTTAAACCCAAGAGAAGCCCTGTCTCTCTCTTCTCTGCATCAATAGTATTTGAATCCCTTATCATGGCCTTTTCGATATCAATATATCTTAAAGTTTCCTCTATACTAACCTGTTGGGCAAGTTGTTCTAAAATATAGAACCTATTATCTATATTGACAATAAAAAGATCCTCTTCAACCTGTATAAAATCATTAAAATACTGATTATCACTTAGTATTGTTATTATTGTAATTTCCTCTTTATCAATATTCAAATCTTCTGGATTTAATTTGTATTTATAAATCAAATAATCCAGAGCCTTAACAGTCTTAACCTTATAGGAGGGGTTAGTTGTATAATCAAAGCCAAGTATAACAGCCTCTTTATGAAAGAGACCCTCCTTACCCAGCATATTTTCCTCTTCTTCTTTATTACCAGTATTAAATGGATCAATATAATCACTCAAGACCCATTTTCCCTGTATAGGTGGGGTAAGATTATCAGGTGAAGCTAGCCTATCTATAGGGCCGGATTCACTCATTGAGCAAGATGACAAGACCACCATCATAATAATTACTAAGCATAAAACCAAAGTTTTCCTCATATCAAATCCTCCTTATGAGGCAAAAAGACCTTAACCACAGTCCCTTCATCTTCTACTGATTCAATTACAAAGCTACCTTCATGAAGGCTTATGATTTCATCACAAATTGATAAACCTATGCCACTATGGGACATACTATTTTTACCCTTATAAAACTTTTCTTTTATATGGGGTAGATCTTCTTTTGGAATACCAACACCCGTATCCTGAACCTCTATTACAATTTCATCATTAAGTTTATAGGAAGATAGGTTTATTTTTCCCTTTTCCTTAGTAAACTTTATAGCATTATCAAGTAAATTTATCAGAACCTGTTTAATCCTATTCTCATCTCCCAGGATTATATTTATATCTTCATGAATATTTAGTGAGAAGTCCAAATCCTTGTCCCTGGTCCTAGGCAAATATTGCTTTGATATCATTTGTAAAACTTCCCTTAAATCAAAGTATTCCTTATTTAAATTAATTCTACCAGAAATAAACCTGGAGAAATCCAATAAGTCCTCAACCATCAAGGAAAGTCTATCACTTTCTTCCTCTATAATCTTCAAACCATCTAAAACCAGCTGGTCATCCCTTATTTCATCTGATTGCAGGGTTATAGCCCAGCCCTTAATAGAGGTTAAGGGGGTCCTTAGTTCATGGGATATAGATGAAATAAAATCATTCTTTATTTGCTCCCTTTTAAGTATTTCTTCTGCCATATAGTTCAATGTATTTGACAATCTACCAATCTCATCATTTAAACTAATCTTACTCCTTATTTTCAATTGGCCACCAGCCATCTTTTCTGCAATACTAGTTACCTCCACCAGGGGTTTAATAATAGAGTCAGCTATAATAGCACTAACCACACCTGAAATAAAAATAACCATAATCCCCAAGCTGGTCAAAAGATAATTTATTTTTTTAACAACCCTATTGGTTTCCTCCAAAGATGTTATAAATCTTACGATCCCTATAGGGTCACCATAGCTTTTAAGCTCCATAGAGGTCGCCATAACTGGATGATGATCATAGGGCACATTTCCAACCCAAATATTACTTTCCTCCAAACCCAGCTTAAGTACATCCCCAGTCTTAATTGGTCCAGAGTGGTTTACACCTAGGGAATCCATCAAAACATTCCCATCTAAAGAAAGAATTTGTATCTGGGTATCAGTGTTTATACCGAATATATCCACATCATCTATCAGTATATCCTCAAGAGTAAAGGTAGAATAATACCTAGAATACAAGTCCATAGAGTATTCAATTTTATTAAGCAAGGCTCCCTCTAAACTCTTATAGTAGTAGTCCTTGATGACATTGGATAATATCATTAAAAGAATAAGAACAGTGATAATAATAATCAACATAAAACTATAAGTAAGCCTAGATTTTATACTTTTTTTCATTTTATATTATTCCTCATTCCCCCAGCGATAACCAAGTCCCCAAACTGTCTCAATGTAAACCGGATTACTTGGGTCTGATTCAATTTTAGACCGCAAACGTCTTATATTCACATCTACAATTTTAGAGTCACCAACAAAGTCATGTCCCCAAACAAAGTTTAATATTTCATCTCTTTTGAAGGCCCTACCCGGATTTTCCATAAATAATTTAATTATAGAAAACTCAGTTGGGGTAAGGTCCATTTCCTTGTTATTTTTAAAAAACTTCCTTGAATACTTGTCAATTTTAAAAGTCCCCTGGTCTAAGATTGAGTCAAATTCAGGCTCATTTGTATCCAGCCTCCTAACCAAGGATTTTATCCTTAGTACAAGTTCAACAGGATTGAAAGGCTTGGTCATATAATCATCTGTCCCATACTCTAAGCCCATAATCTTGTCTACATCCTGACTTTTTGCTGTGAGCATAATTATTCCAAGGTGGGGAAATTCATCTCTTAAAATCTTGCAGGTTTCAAAACCATCAATCCCTGGAAGCATAATATCAAGGACAGCAATATCAACATAGGAACTTCTGGCTATATCTATGCCCTCTTCACCGGACTCCGCCTCAAGAACTTTAAATCCAGCCTTTTCAAGATTGATCTTTACAAATTTTCTTATGGATTCTTCATCTTCTACAATCAAAATTATCTTATTCACACTGGCCCTCCTATCTATAATCTTTGTCCAAAACCCTAAACACATATCCCTGTTTTATTAAATAATCAATTCCACTTTTTAAAAATTCAACTGTAGTGTCCTTGGAATCTATATCATGCATAAGAATCACTGCAGGACTCTTTCTTCCAGCGGTTTCCTTTAGCCTTCCAAGCAATTGGTCCTTTGTCTTCCTGCCACCTTCAGAATCCCCATTTAAGGCGTTCCAGTCTATATAGTTATAACCAGCTTCAACTACAGCCTTCTTCATAGGGTCCTTATAGGGCTCAAATGATCCACCAGGAAACCTTATGATACGAGAGTCAAAGTCCTCACCTACCACACTCTTAATCAAGTCTTCAGTCTTATAAATATCATTCATAAAGTTTTCCTTTTTAGAGTAAAGATACTTGTAGTTGTGGCTATAGGTATGGTTACCTATTTGGTGGCCTTCATCAAAGACCCTTTGTAAAATATCAGGATTCTTCTCCACCATATTGCCCACAACAAAAAATGTTGCCTTAATATCATACTCTTTTAATATATCTAAAATAGCTGGAGTAGATTTCCTTGAAGGACCATCATCAAAAGTAAGATATGCAATTTTCATACCCTTCTCTTCTTCCTCTTGCCTTTCCCTTTCCAATCTTTCCTGCTCAAGCCTTTCCCTTTCCAGTCTTTCCTGCTCAAGCCTTTCCCTTTCTAGTCTTTCTCTTTCACTAACTTCTCTTTCTAACTTTTCCTTGAAAAACCTTTCATTGGCTAGTCTTCTTTCTATATTTTCTTTACTTGACTTCCCATTTACTGCTTCAGCCAAATCGTTAAATATAAAACTAAAATTCTTTACTATCATCACCGATACTAATATAAGTCCAATAATTAATACTGAAATAAAAACTCTTCTTTTGCTTGTCCCCACTTATGCTCACTCCCTAGATTTCGATACTACAATTTTATTATACATTTAATAAGTGATTGTTACAATCTTATTAATTTTAGTTTACATAATTGTTACATTTGAAAAAAACAGGCCCAAAGGGCCCTTGTTTTGAAAATTAATTCCTCATACTTAGATTAGAAAACTGAGAATTATATAGGTTAAAGTAAATCCCCTATAGTTCCTGTAAACAAAAATATACCCTGTTGAACTATACCTATTGACCTCCTTAAGGAATCCAGCGTCACATTCCTAATATCTATGTCATAAATCAATATCTGTCCCTCATCAATAGGGCAAAAAAATATATCAACAAAAAAATTCTAATAGGCTTCATAGTAATTAACAAACTTCTTAAACAAAATGCCACTCCTCTAATACAAAAGCTTATAAAAACATATTTTGACATAAGAATAGTATATATGGTTTTTTTGTAATTTTCAACTATTTGGAGATCATTTATATGGCATAGACCTATCTATTAAAACATAATGATTAGTTTCCACTTCAGTCAATATTTGGTTCTTAGAAGCTACAGGGAAATCCTTAGGAGGATTAATTTTTAAAAGGTCTTTTTTCCTCTTCCTTAAGGGATCAGGTATTAGGATAGATGAAATTAAAATTTGAGTATAGGGATGTAAGGGGTTATTAAAAATCTTTTTAGTATCTCCCATCTCTACTATATGCCCCTGGTATAATACTGCCATCCTACTAGATAGATTTTTAACCATAGATAAATCATGGGAAATAAATAAGTAGGTCAAATTCTTTGTTCTTTGTAAATCTATTAGTAGATTTATAACCTTCATCCTCATAGTAGCATCCAAAGCAGATATAGGCTCATCTGCAATAATCAATTTAGGTTCCATTATCAAGGCTCTTGCTATACCTATTCTTTGCCTTTGACCACCTGAAAATTCATGGGGAAACCTAGAGGCGTGTTCAGGCAAGAGACCTACATCCAACAAAGCCTGATCTATCCTATAATTAATCTCATTTTTCTTAAGCTCTCTATTAAAATTATGCAGGCCTTCGGAAACTATATAGGAGATTTTGGCCCTTTCATTTAAGGAGGATATTGGATCCTGAAATATCATCTGAATATTTTTATTGACCTGACGGTTCAAATCCTTGTCTATTTTGCCTGATATAAGCCTACCCTGAAAAAATATCTGTCCCTTAGATAATTCATTAAGCCTTATTATGGCACTTCCGATAGATGTTTTCCCAGAGCCTGATTCACCAACCAAGGCAAATATCTCTCCCTTAAATATGTCAAAAGACACATTGTTTACTGCTTTAAACCTTCTTGCCCTTCTTCCATATTCTATATCAATCCCCTTTATTTCTAAAATCTTTTCGGATTTATCCATCCTTGTCACCCCTTGAAAGCTTATTCAGCAACCTTAAAGACCTGGGAGGGTTTATTTTTGGAGCCCTAGGATCCATTAGCCAGGACTTAACCTTGTGACCTTGACTTACATAATAATAGTTAGGTTTTTTTATATAATCAATATTTAAAGCATAGGACCTGGTTTCTTCTTTATCTGAAACATAAGTATTTAAGTCCATAAATTGAGGCAAGGAAGATAGGAGTGACCAGGTATAGGGATGTCTAGCATTATAAAATATATCCTCCACTCCCCCAATTTCAATAATATCACCAGAATACATTACAGCCACCCTGTCAGCTATATTTGCAACCACACCAAAATCATGAGTTATATATATAATTGTTAAATTGTATTTTTTGGCAATACTTTTAATCAGGTCTAAAATTTGTATTTGTATAGTTACATCTAAAGAGGTTGTAGGTTCATCACAAATTAAAAGCTTGGGCCTACATGCTATGGCTATAGCTATAGCCACCCTTTGTCTCATACCACCTGATAATTGATAGGGGTAGTGCTTATATCTTTTCTCTGGATTAGGAATCCCCACCTCCTTCAGTAATTCTATAGCCTTCTTTTTACATTCCCTAGCATTAAGGTCAGTATGCAGGACTATAGATTCCTTTATTTGATTTCCAACTGTTTTTAAGGGGTTAAGAGAAGACATGGGCTCCTGGAAAACCATAGATATTTCCTTACCTCGGATTTTCAACCAATCCTTTTCCTTCTTATAAAGGGCTAGATCCACCCCCTTATAAAATATACTGCCCCCCTCAATCCATCCATTTTTATCAAGAAGACCCATTATAGATTTTGACAAGACAGTTTTACCTGACCCAGACTCACCAACTATTGCCAAGCACTCACCTGAAAAAACACCCAAAGATAGGCCTTTTATTATATCTAAGCTTTGACTTCTCAACTTAAACTTAACCACCAAGTCTTTAATAGATAAAATGTATTTTTCCTTCATTTGCCTACCCCCAAAAAATGATTTTTAGGGTCAGCAGCATCTGCAAAAGCATTTCCTATTATAAAAAAAGATATGCTTATAAGGGATAAAATCAAGGCAGGATAAAAGAGTTGATAGCGGAGCCCCTTATACATAACTACACCCCTACCCTCATTTACTAGATTACCCAAGGAAGGTTTATCTAGGGGTAGACCCAAACCAATATAGGTTAAAAATACCTCAGACCCTATAGCCGCAGGTATAGTTAAAGATATCCTTAGCATAATTACTGAAACAAGATAGGGCAAAATATTCTTAATAATTATCTGTAATAATGGGGTTCCCAAGGCCCTTGAAGCCAGATTGTACTCCCTATCCCTAATTATAATAATTTGATTCCTGATAAATCTTGCCATGCCTAACCATCCAGTGATACACATGGCGAAAACCAAGGTAGATATACTAGGCTTTAAAATATAGGTGAGGAGGACCAGGATTATTGTGTTGGGTATATTGTTCAATATATTGTAAATCTCTGTTATTATCCTATCTAGTTTTCTTATATAACCCCATATAGAACCTATAATAATCCCAATTAAGGCATCCCAAATCCCTACCAAAATTCCTATCATTAAGGAAGTTCTTGTACCGGACCATATTCTAGACCACAGGTCTTGGCCTATGGAATTTGTTCCAAATACAAACTCCCTAGAAGGCTCCTGATTAATTAGTTGAAGATTGCTATAGGGGTCAGTATGTATTTTGTCGGGTAATTTTTGATTAGGTAGAAAGGGCTGAAGTAGAGTAAAAAATGTAAGTAAGAGAATTAGCAATAAAAAAAATAAGGCAGTCTTGTTTTCAAGAAATGCTTTCATGGTGGATGCCCAGTAGGAATATCTTTTCCCCCCCACCATGGATCCAGACATATGTTCTTGAGATGCAAACTGAAAGAGACTTTCATTTAAAGAATCAGATAAAATTTCTACTTTTTTATTCATTGACCCCCACCTGCCATTGAATCTAATTTAATTCTGGGATCCAGTGTAGCCATAAGTATATCCCCCAGCAAGAGTCCAAATATTCCAATAGAAGAATAAATAATCACAAGAATTTGAACCAAGGGATTATCCTGGCCCTGTATGGCCTCCACCAATAACCCCCCCATACCAGGTATGGAGTAGAGTGATTCTATATATATAGACCCAGCTATAGTGAACAGGATACCACTGGGTAGATACTGGGACATAGGTACAAAGGCATTTCTTAAAAGATGGTTTACCATTATCCCTCTCCTAGTCAAACCCTTGGCCCTAGCCAGCTGGGCATAATCCTTATTTACCTCATCCATAAGATACCTCCTCATCCACATGGCATAGGACCCTATCCCACCTAGGGACATGGAAAAGGCAGGCAGAATCCAGGACATAGGATTTTCTTCAGAGAAAAGTATGGGTAGTTTTAAGACCCTAGTAATATAAATTTGCAATATTATAAAATAAATAGCTGCTGGAATAGAGTTTACCAAAAGTATATACACCATCCCCAGCCTTTCGATTATGCTATCCTTATAGGCAACCATAAGGATACCCATGGGTATACCGATTATTAAGGAAATTCCCATGGCCGAAAGACCAAATTTCACAGAGTAGGGAATCTTTAGCCTAAGGATCTCATATACAGGTATTCCAGGCCTGTATTTTATGGATTTACCCAAGTCACCAGATATTAACTGCTTATAAAAGTTTAACAACTGAATATATATTGGATCCTTGAGCCCTAAGTTTTCTAGTATTGCCTCCTTCTGGTTTTCATCCAGTTTTTCATAGTCATCCCCAAAATAACCTTCTTCTGGCATAAATCTTAAGAGGATAAAGGCTATGGAAATTACAAAAATAAGGGTAAAAAAGGATTGTAGACCTCTTTTTAATATATATTTAAGGATAGGAACCACCTCCTAGAATTCTTTGTCTTTCTTGCTCCCACTTTTTTAGTTCTTCTTCATACTGACTTCTATCCATGGGTTTATCCAAAATCTTCTGGCCCTTAAACTTTAGGGTGGAAATCCCAAAGTGAGAATAGGAGGACAAGCAGGGATTTAGCCTTGAAGCCACATAACCTCCACAACCAAGAGAAGAGGGGATAACTAGGGCTTCATTTATTAAGAAAGCTTCTGCTTGGGCAAAGGCTTCATATCTTTTTTCCAAGTTATAGACTTGTATTTTACCCTCTATCAGCAGATTCTTATAAATACTTGCTCCTTCTTCATCTATGTATTCTTCAGCCAAATAAGGCTTATTAAAAGAACCTCCTTCTATAAAAGGATCAGTATAGGTCTCTGGATCTGCATAGTCAGGCCCCCAATTGCACTCCATTAGGGAAAAGTTCCCTGACCGTCTTACCTTTTGTAAAAATCCAGTAGGAGGGCTAGGAAGAATTGTCACATCTATAAAATCACTCCCTAGAAGGCTTTCCAATTGTTGCTTTATAACCTGGGCCCGATTAGCCCAATCCCTAGAAGAAGTATTGTAGGGCATAAGGATTTTTATAGGAAAATCCACCTTGCCCCCTAGCTCAGCCCTTGCATTTTCCTTATACTTAATAGCCAGCTCCCTATTAAAACTATCAGTATAACTTATGTCTTCTAGGCTACCCATTAGAGTGTAGTCCCTCCCCTTGTAATCTATAAAGCCCTTTGGGGTAATAGTATTACTTAACATGTCTTCAGGCTTATAAGGCTCTAAGGTTAACATGGCTGCCAATCTATCTAAACCATGGAAAATAGCCTTACGAAAATTCCTATTATTAACTGCTATTCTCCAGGCCTCTGGTTCATACTCATCTGGATAAGAAGGATCAAAGTTGAAGGCATAGAAATATGAGAAAAATGAATTCCTTCCAGGCCTTATCATCTTGGACATATTCTTATCCCTAATCCATTGTTCTAGTACTGAAGGAGATATAGTCGCACTATCCACTTCACCCCTGATAAACATTTCAGGGGCTAAATTCCTAGCTTCCTTATTGTACTTAGCTACCAGCCTATGAATATGGACTTTTTCTTCATCCCAGTAGTCTAAATTCTTTTCAAGGACCCTTCTATTTTGTGGTTCATATATTTTCAATATGTAGGCGCCATTGTAGAGAAGATTTTCCTTGTCTCTTGCAAAATCCTCACCAAGCTCTTCCAAAAAACTCCTAGAAACTGGAAAAAAACAACCATATGTTAACATGGACAAAAAATATGGTGCCGGTTTTTCTAAGGTGTATTCAAGTGTATACTTATCCTTAGCCTTGACCCCCACCAGAGCAAAGTTTTCAATCTCCTCATTATAAAATTTTTCAGCATTCTTTATTACTCCATATACTATATTAGCTGTTAAGGACTTATTCGACTTTTTTAATACATACTCCATAGAAGCTACAAAGTCATCAGCAGTTACTTCCTGGTAGACACTTCCATCTGTCCTTAACCACTTTACGCCCTCCCTTAATTCAAATGTCCAAACTAGGTTATCATCATTTGTTTTCCAGCTCTTGGCTAGGGCAGGCCTGACAATCCCATAATTGTCGTATTCAATTAATCCATCAACTATATTTGCCCCTATGCTTAACTCATTTATATTTGATGAAACTAGGTAGTTGAGGGTGCCTATTTCCCCTGAATATAGGGTCCTGTATTCTAAAAGATCATCATTCATATCCCTTTTGAAAAACACCTGAGTTTTATCCTGATTTAAAAGTATAAATTTAATTCCAGCCAGGCAAAGAGCAAGAATAAGTAAAAACACTAGTAATCTTTCCATAACAACCTCCATAAGCAAAGCAATATAATTTGCATCTTCTATTTATATATATTCTTATAGGAGACTTTTATTAATAGACAAGAAAAAAAGAGAGACCTAAGCCTCTCTAGTTTTTAATCAATTCTACCTTATATTTACTTTTAATCTCATTAATTTTTTTTAAATAAAGCTCTTGCTGTTTCTTGCCTAGTACAATTTGGCTTATTTCATTTTTCACTTCATCAAAATCTTTTAAACCAGATTTGCTTTTTTCCACCAATTTAATTACATGATAGCCAAATTGGGTTTTTACAGGTTGAGAAATAGACCCTTCTTCCATACTAAAGGCAGCATCTTCAAACTCAGCTACCATTTGGCCCCTGGAAAATTCGCCTAGGTCCCCACCCTTGTCCTTAGATGGACAGGAAGAGTATTCCCTGGCTGCTTCTTCAAAAGATTTCCCTGCATCTATCTCATTGATAACTTGTCCAGCCTCTTCCTCACTATCTACTAGAATATGACTTGCTCTAACAGTCTCATCTTTTGCAAAGTTTTCTTTGTTTTCCTTATAATAATCAGTTACTTCTTCTTCTGTAACCCTTTCAGAGGCTAAAAGCTTACTTACTGCATAATTCTTTAGTAAAGCAACCCTAGTATCCTCAAGGATTTCTTTGAAAGTAGCTTCCTCTTGAAATTCATTTTCCAATGCGTCTAGGTATAAAAGCTCTTGGTTTACCAACTCTAATACAACTTTTTGAATTCCTTCTGGTGATTGAAATTGCATGGCCAGTTCAGGCCCTATGTCTGATAAAAACCTTAATACATCATCTTGGGTTATTTCCTTCTTATCTACTCTTGCAACTACCTTGCTATTCATCCACACCACTCCTTATATTAAAATGAAAAAACCTCCTGAAGATTAAATCTCCAAGAGGTGGTTATCATCTATTCGACAATAGTAATCTTTTCAGCTTGTAGACCTTTTTGTCCATCTACTACTTCAAATTCAACTTTTTGGCCTTCTTCTAATGTCTTGAAGCCTTCTTTTTCAATTTGTGAAAAATGAGCGAATACATCGTCGCCTTCTTCAGTAGTAATAAAACCATAACCTTTTTCTGCGTTAAACCATTTTACTGTACCTTCCATGCCTATACCTCCGAAATTTTATTTCTTTAATTCTTTGTAAAAGCACAACAAATAAAATTTCCTAGATTTGAAATACATAGGTTAAACTACAGAAATTCTTTTGCTTCCTTTTTTTACTCCTGAATTAAAGCTCATTAACTATATTACCACTAGAGCGGCTAGATTGCAAGCAAAATTTGTAAATTAAAGCATCTAGGCAAATAAATATAAATTATTCCTCCTAGTCAAGGTTCCTTTATAATTTTTTCCACTTGGTTTTCCCATAGGCATTTATCCTAGAATCATCATTGGTAGATATTTCATGTAGGTATTCTATACAATCATTTGAAAGATTAGATTCATCCATCTGGCATATAGCTTCCTGTCCATATTGTATCTCTTGTTTGTAGAGAATTTCTAAATCTACCAAAGAATATTTGTCAAAAATACTTTCTGGTATAGATTCAATTATCCATTCTATATATTTTACATTGTTTACATGATCATTATAGTCTATATCAGATCTTCTTATTGCGAAGTTTTTACTGTCCTTAACATCCTTAAAATCAGAGAATTTATAAAAATCCTCAAAAATAGACTCATCCACCATCTTATACCTATTTTGTATATCTTCAGGAATTCTACTTGGTCTTTTTCTTTCAACATTTAAGAAAATCCAAACACTTGTAGCCTTAGCAATCTCTTCACCAGCCATATTGTATATTATAAACTCCCTATTTGCATAAAACTTGTAAACCTTAGATGTCCATGTTTCAATAATTATTTTATCCCTGCCACTTGGATAATCAAAAATCTTAAGCTTCCACCTGTTTAAAACCCACCCAAAATTTCCACTTATCAGATCCTTGTATCCTACCCCCAAGGCATCACTATGGGCAGAGGAAGCCTCGGCTAAGTAATCAAGCAAGGACTGTAACCTCATTCTACCATTTTTATCACAGGCAAAATAGGGAACTTCAACCTCCATCTTAAACTTTTTCACAGCTAGACCACCCCCTAATATTATTTAAATCTATCCTAATCATAGCCCTTAATCATCATCCTCAATAACTATTACTCTATATTCTTCCCCATGGAGAATATCATACATGATGGGAACCACAAAGAGGGTGAGAAGGGTAGCATAAACTAGTCCACCTATGGCTACAATTGCTAAGGGCTGCAACATTTCAGCCCCTACACCCATCCCAGCTGACAGGGTAGATAGGCCCAAGATAGTTGTAATTGCGGTCATAAGTATAGGTCTTATCCTATTCTTACCGGTTAAAATCAAGGCATCTCTTTTCTTCATACCCGACTCCCTTAGTTGGTTAGTATAGTCAACGAATACGATCCCGTTATTTACCACAACCCCAGACAAAACAAGAAAACCAAGCATGGCAATTAAAGAGATATTGTTGCCTGTAAGCCATAGAGCAAGCAGACCTCCTGTAAAGGCTAGAGGAATGGTAAACATTACTATAAAGGGTGAAAGTAAGGACTGGAACTGGGCAACCATAATCAAGTAAATAAAGACAATGGCCAGAGCAACCATAATAATCAAATCCCTAAGCGAATCCTTAATCATCTTGTTTTCACCTTCTAGATCTATCCTATAGCCTTCAGGCAAATCATAAGTCCTAAGCCTATTTTCAAGTTCCCTACTAACCAGACCAATATTATGGTCTTCATCAATTGAAGCAGTAACACTTATATACCTTTCTTGGGAGTTTCTATTTATTGAAGAAAGCCCCTTTTCTTCATGAATATTTACAATATCGCCTAGCTCCACCTCTTCATCCTTCATGTTTTTTATCTTTATGCCTTTTAAGTCTTCCTGACTAGAAGGCTTACCTGCCTCATCTATAACAATAATGGGATAGTCCTGGTTACCCATAGATAAACTAGTAGCAGTCTTATCACTAGCTAGTAAAGAAGACACTTCAGCAAAGACTTGGGCTACTGTTAAGCCATTTTCCATAGCCTTAGACTTATCTACCACTATTCTAATTTCAGTGGAAGTTTTATCAATCCCGCTAGATATCTCCCTAGTACCTTCTAAGCCTTCTAATATTTCAGCCACATCAAGGCCTATATCCCTTAAACTATCCAAGTCTCGTCCCCTAATCTGGACCTGAATCCCTGATCCACCCAATTGGGTCATATCCATATTTGATGAGTTTATGGAAAGCTCCATATCCAAATCCTCAGCCAAATCTTCAATTTCCTTGCCTATCATAGCATTTGACTTCTTGGATTTTTCATCCAAAAGTAAATACATAGACATAGAAGAAGCAGATGATTGGCCACCACCCATAAAGCCCATCATTTGTCCAGCCTGAAAGACACCCACAGTTTCTATATCTTCAATGTCAATAATCCTATTCATAAGTTTATCTACCAGTTCAACCCTTTCTTCAAAGGTCTTGTCCTCTGACATGGACATACTTATAGACATTTCAGCTGCATCCATTTCAGGTATGAAGGAAGTCCCCATAGAGTAGGCAAAAAAACCACTTAAAACCAGTAGGCCTACAACCATGATTAAAACAAACGACTTATGCTTTAGGCTTGATTCTAAAAGCATTACATAGCTGGCAATAAACCTATCTATAAGCTTGGTTTCCTTCTCTTCTACCCTTTTTAAAATTGTTGCCCCCATAGTAGGCACCAGGGTCAAGGCAACCAAAAGAGAAGCAAAGAGAGAATAGGCAATAGTTAAACCCATATCTGTAAAGAGTTGCTTGGATATACCCTTGGTAAAGACTATAGGTAAAAATACGCAGGCTGTAGTTATGGTGGAGGCAACTATGGCACCAGAAACCTCCCTTGCCCCCTCCACAGCAGCCTTAGTGGCTGACATGCCTTCATTTCTTAACCTATATATATTTTCTATAACAACTATAGAGTTGTCAACCAACATCCCCACCCCAAGGGCTAAACCAGCTAGGGAAATAATATTGATAGTAACCCCTGAAAAATACATCATAGCTATAGCAAAAACTATACTTATAGGGATAGATACAGCTATAATAAAGGTAGGCTTAAAAGCCTTTAAGAAGAAAATCAATACAGCAACTGCCAAGATTCCCCCATAGACAATATTGTCAAGTACAGACTTTACTACTATACCTATATAGACCCCCTGGTCCATAAGGTTAGTAAAGCTTAGTCCTTCATTCTTTTCTTCTATCTCCCTCATCTTTTTATTTATATTTTTTGAAACCTGGGAGGTGGAAAAATTACTTTGTTTTTGAAAGTCCATAATAAGAGCATTATTCCCATTGATTTTTGCATAGACCTCACCTGAATTATCCAGCTCTAGTACCTGGGCCAGGTCAGACAAATAAATCTTCCCAATTAAATCTTCACCAGTATCCAATAACAAAAGGCTTTCTACTTGGACCAAATCATTGAACTTATCCCCTACCTTTACCAGATAGTCAATCCCATCCTCATCTAGATAACCAGCTGGCATAGAAAAGTTTTGGGCCATGAGTATATTTGAAATCATATCCTTGCCTAGGACTCCATCTAGGGAGGCTTCCTTAAAGGCCCTGTCTCTGGATGATTCAAATTCTTCCAAGCCCTCCATTAACTTAAGCTCACCAAACATTAGCTCAGTTCTAGCCTTAGATATTTCACTTATTAATAACTCCCTACCAGATTTGATTTCTCTAGCCTTGGAGTCAGCTTCCTTCTTGTGGCCCCTTAATTCTTCTAATTGTTTTTCCAATTCACCTATTTGTAGGTCAATCTCATTTATGGCATCCTTAAGGACCTCTTCATCGTTTATAGACTTATCCAGTTCAGCTACTATAGCCTCTATTCTTTCTTTCCCGG
Source organism: uncultured Tissierellaceae bacterium (assembly GCA_964519585.1). GTDB lineage: Bacteria > Bacillota > Clostridia > Tissierellales > Tissierellaceae > CAZFIO01. The sequence goes on along the minus strand of CAZFIO010000018.1, from coordinate 610 downwards.
GTCCAGGGAGGTTTGAAGCCAGCCTCAGCAGCCTTTCCTTTATAGTGGATACAAGGTCCTCATTGTTTTTTAGTGTTTCTATAGAATTTATAAGAAAATCCTTATATTCATTTAATCCCTTAATTCCATTTCCAATCTCATCTATGGCAAAAGAAAGCTGGTCTATTCCCTTATTTACTTGATCTTCAGCTTCGGTTAAGAAGTCCATTTGTTTTTTTTCTTCTTCCTCAAGCTTAAGCTTTCCTTTTTCTATTTCCTTTTTGCCCTCCAAGAGCTTAACTTCAGCTTCAGCCAGCTGCTTATCAATCTTATTTAATATCTTCTTATTTAATTCCTCTATAGCTTCCTGATCTAATCTTACCTCTATCCTTTCTTCCAGCAGGCCAGATCCAGATACAGAAGCTACACCTTCCACACTTTCCAGTTCAGGGATAATCCTAGTCCTTACTAGGTTTGACATATCCTTCAGATCCATACCATCTATATCCACTGAAGAAACCATGATAGGTATCATATCAGGGTTTAGCCTTATAATCATAGGAGAAGAAATTGAGTCATCCCACATACCCCTAATCAAATCAAGCCCACTATTTATTTCAATAATTGCTGA
>CAZFIO010000017.1:0-21970 GCA_964519585.1 uncultured Tissierellaceae bacterium | reverse complement strand
GGAAATCGCCATGGTCAATCCTCGAGCCCTTAATCTATTTGGTTATGAAATGGTAGAGGAGCTGATTGGGAAAAGCATTGACATACTTATTCCCCGACGGCTCGTCGACAAGCACCAAGACCACCGTAAGAGTTTTATGAAAACTCCCTCTGCCCGTAAAATGGGAGTTGGGAGGGATTTGCTCGGGGTCAAAAAGGACGGGACCGAATTTCCGGTAGAGGTCAGTTTGAGTCCCTTTTCGACCAGTGAAGGTCAATTCGTGGTCAGTTTCATTATCGATATCACCGAGCGGAAAAAGCATGAACAAGCCTTGATGGAGGCTAACGATGCGATTGTGCGGTTAAATGCCGAATTGGAAGCCCGCGTAGAACTACGTACCAAAGAACTGGAACAAGCCTTAGCCGAACTCAGTGAGTCTAAATCAGATGTACTCCGGGCACTAGAGAGTGAACGAAAGTTGAATGAATTAAAATCACAGTTCGTCACCATTGCCTCCCATGAATTTAGAACCCCCTTGGCAACGATGATGTCGTCGGTGTCGCTAATAAGTAGATATAAACTCACTGAAGATGATGAAAAAAGGCAGAAGCATGTTCGGAGAATTAAATCGGCCATTAACAATTTGACCGAAATCCTCAATGATTTTCTCTCCCTCGGGAAACTGGAGGAAGGCTTATTGACAGCGGTTCCGATCCGATTCAACCTCGTGGATTTTTGTCGAGAATTAATGGAAGAACTCAAAGGGGTATGTGCTCCTGGGCAATCGATTCTCTACACTCATGAGGGGGATGAACAGGTTTGGGCTGACAATCAATTGTTGAAAAACGTCATCATCAATGTGATTTCGAATGGAATAAAATATTCTCACAAAGATATACGCTTCCTAACCCGCGTTAAAGACGGCCGAATCTATATTGAAGTACAGGATTATGGTATCGGTATTCCAGCCGCGGATTTACCTCATATTTTCAATCGATTTTTCCGGGCAAACAATAGCGGAAATGTCCAGGGTACTGGGCTTGGTTTGAACATCGTAAAAAGGTATCTTGAGTTAATGAATGGGGACGTGCGCGTGGAAAGCCAAGAAGGGGAAGGTACGACTTTCTTTATCGAACTCCCTATCGCGTCGGTACACAGTTTTGAATAATCGTCATGGAAAAGAAAATATTATTGATTGAAGATAATGCGGATGTTCGGGAGAATACCCAGGAAATTCTAGAGCTATCCGGCTATAAGGTAATATCGGCTGAAAACGGAAGGGTGGGCGCTGCTCTTGCTCAAACGGAATTACCCGATCTGATTATCTGTGATATCATGATGCCCGAATTGGATGGATATGGGGTATTACATTTGCTAGGTCACTCTCCGGAGACAGCGACGATCCCCTTTATTTTTCTGACCGCCAAGGCCGAAAAATCAGATATGCGTAAAGGGATGTTACTTGGAGCGGACGACTATTTGACAAAACCCTTTGATGACGTAGAGTTACTCCAAGCCGTTGAGGTAAGGCTTCACAAAAATGATCTGTTGAAATCAAAGTTCTCCCGAAATGCCGAAGGGTTAAACTCTTTTTTGGGGGAAGTAAGGCACTTTCAAGAGTTACGTCATTTGGTGGAAAATAGAAGAACCCATACTTATAAAAAGAAAGAAAGTATTTACAACGAAAACACCTATCCCGGCGGTATCTATTTTTTGGAAAGTGGAAAAGCCAAAGCCCGAAGAATAAACGAGTTGGGGAAGGAATATATCACCGAACTCTACAAGGTGGGTGACTTTTTCGGCTATGCTGATTTATTGAAAGGTACGCCCTATCAGGACTCTGTCGTTGCCCTGGAAGATTGTACAGTAAGTTTTATTCCCAAACAGGATTTTTTCAAGTTGTTGGAATCGGATTTCGGGTTAGCACGGAAATTCATCAGCATGCTCTCGAACGAAGTTAAGGAAAGGGAAGAAAGCTTGTTGAAACTGGCGTATAATTCCGTGAGAAAGCGCGTGGCTGAAGCATTGGTCTATCTCTATGAAACCTACGGTAAGGAGGGTGAGGAGCCGTTTTCCGTTTCCATGTCCAGGGAGGACATCGCAAGCATCGTGGGAACAGCTGCCGAAACGGTTATTCGAACACTTTCCGACTTCAAAGATGAAAAACTAGTTGCCTTAAAAGGGAGCACCATTACCGTCCTTGACCTGGATCGGCTCCGTCGGATGAAAAATTAAGCATCCGTTTCATTTTCAAGAATATTGTTTTTCAATCTAGCTACCGAACGATTCAACCGTTCGGCCAGGGATAATATTTCCATTTTCTTGTCGAGAATCACTTCAATTCACAAAACATTATTTGAATAAGTTGTTTTTGTAGTTTTTTGTTAAGTGGGAAAATTTATCTTTGTGCCGTGTTTAGTTTAATTTTCATTAAAAGCATTATATGAATACTATTACGTATCTGGTTCCAGCACTGGGTGTAGCCGGTTTGCTGGTGATGTTTTTTAAAAGGGGGTGGGTAGCCAAGCAGGACGCTGGTGATCCGAATATGCAGGAAATAGCCAATGCCATAGCAGCAGGAGCCCTCGCATTCTTAAAAGCCGAATGGCGGGTGCTCATTGTTTTTGGTATCGTGGTCAGCATCCTGTTAGGTTATTCGGGCACATTAGTGGAAAACTCCAGTGCTCTCATAGGCATCTCCTTCCTAATCGGGGCTTTCGTTTCTGCCTTTGCCGGATATATTGGGATGAATATCGCGACTCGTTCCAATGTTCGGACTACCCAAGCCGCAAGAACAAGTCTTCAAAAAGCTTTAAAGGTTTCATTCACAGGCGGTAGCGTCATGGGAATAGGGGTTGCTAGTTTGGCGGTACTCGGACTAGGGTCCCTTTTTATCGTCTTTTATAACCTTTTTATCGGAGATAGCAGCGAGGTAAATGGCCTGGCTATGGAGCGAGTACTCGAAGTACTGGCTGGTTTCTCCCTCGGAGCGGAGTCTATCGCCTTATTCGCAAGAGTAGGAGGGGGGATCTATACGAAAGCTGCCGACGTCGGTGCGGATTTGGTGGGTAAAGTGGAAGCCGGTATTCCCGAAGACGATCCCCGAAACCCCGCTACGATTGCCGATAACGTAGGGGACAACGTGGGCGACGTAGCTGGAATGGGAGCCGACCTTTTCGGTTCTTACGTGGCTACGATTCTGGCAACCATGGTGCTAGGACGTGAGATCCTATCTACCGACAACTTTGGTGGTATTGCACCCATTCTCCTACCTATGTTGATTGCAGGCGTAGGACTCGTGGCTTCGATTATCGGAATGGCCTTCGTTCGTATCAACGGAGAAGAAGGAGATGTTCAAAAAGCATTGAACCTGGGTAACTGGGGATCTATTATCATAACCCTGGTAGTGGCTTTCCCATTAACTACTTGGTTATTACCTGATGGAACCCTGACCATCCGTGGGGTTGACTTTACTGCGATGGACGTGTATTGGGCCATTTTACTGGGATCGGTTGTGGGGGCTATCATGTCCTACGTGACCGAGTTTTATACAGCCATGGGCAAGCGTCCCGTGCAGTCGATCGTGAATCAATCAAAAACAGGGCATGCTACCAATATTATCGGCGGACTTTCGGTGGGTATGGAATCTACGGTAATCCCCATCTTGGTATTGGCAGCTGGTATTTACGGGTCTTATGAATTAGCTGGTCTATATGGGGTGGCTATAGCAGCGACCGGTATGATGGCTACTACTGCCATGCAATTGGCTATAGATGCGTTTGGCCCTATCGCAGACAATGCAGGAGGGATCGCGGAAATGTCTCACCTACCCGAAGAAGTACGGGGCAGAACAGATATTCTGGATGCAGTCGGTAATACCACAGCGGCCACTGGTAAAGGGTTTGCCATCGCATCAGCTGCACTGACTTCCTTAGCACTATTCGCTGCATTTTGCGGGGTGGCAGGTATTGACGCCATCGATATTTACAAAGCTGACGTGTTAGCTGGATTATTCGTCGGTGCAATGATTCCTTTTATCTTTTCATCGTTGGCCATTGCCGCAGTGGGCAGAGCTGCTATGAAAATGGTGGAAGAGGTTCGTCGTCAGTTTAGAGAAATTCCGGGAATCCTTGAGGGAACTGGGAAGCCTGAATACGACAAGTGCGTAGAAATTTCGACCCAAGCTTCAATTCGTTAAAGGATTGCACCCGGTTTGATCGCGTTGATAACACCGGTGATAGTAGGCTATATCTTCGGCCCCGAAGTACTAGGGGGTACCTTGGCGGGAGTAACCGTTTCAGGGGTACTGATGGGAATATTCCAGAACAATGCTGGAGGTGCCTGGGACAACGCTAAAAAGTCTTTCGAAAAAGGTGCTATAATTAACGGGGAAACCTTCTATAAAGGCACCGAACCTCACAAAGCTGCTGTGACGGGAGATACAGTAGGTGACCCCTTCAAGGATACATCTGGACCATCTTTAAATATATTGATTAAGCTTATGACTATAGTAGCCTTAGTTTTTGCTCAAATGTTTGGAACTGGAATATTATTTTAGCTTTAAAAGAGTCCTTTCTATATGAAGGGGCTTTTTTAATGTAATAATTTAGTAAATATGATATAATAAAGTATTGTAAATGCAGATACATAATTTGGAGTCTTATAACGGTTAGGTAGATTGATAATATAAAGAAGTGCTAAATAGGATAGTAGAAATATATAGTGCAGGATTAATTCCTAAAAGAGGGGCAAAATACTATATTAAGCTATATAGTTTTAAGACTTTAAGATTTACTTATGGTGTTCACTATTCCTATATAGATGAATATAATATATTTAAGTCAGCGATCAATGAGTTTTGAAATACTGGGCAAGGAAATAAGAAGGAGGAGTTAAATGCATTATCTAATTATGGGACTCATAATTATTATAACAATGATACTAGTATTCGAAAGAGCAAAATATTATTTACATATGGTTCAGCTAGAGGGTTATAAAACTGAGAACTATAAAAAATGGTTAAAGAATAACAAGGAGAAGGCATATGCCCTTGTAAGACCTGAGGAACAAGTGAAAAACCCCCTTGCATTTACTCAAAGAGCCAAAAGATTGTATGGGGCTAATTTATTTATCAATCTTTTTATTATGCTCATAATTCCTATAATTTACTTAAGCCTTAGTCATATAGTACTAATTGTTTTCCAAGTTATTCTTGGCTTTCTTCTTTATAGACAACAGGCAGATTTCATGATTATAGCAAACAGTATTATGGTGCCTATAGAAAACAGAATAAATATGGGATTTTATAGGTCAGCCCAAGAAAAAATTAAAAACAGAAAAGACCTGAAGGTTATAGGTATAACTGGTAGTTTTGGTAAAACCAGTACAAAGTTTATAGTGGAGACAATTCTAAAAGAAAAGTTTAAGGTTCTCAATACTCCCGAATCATATAATACACCCATGGGACTATCAAAGGTTATTAACAATGACTTGGAAGATAGTCATGAAGTCTTTATAGCCGAAATGGGTGCTAGGCAGCTGGGTGAAATTACTGAGCTAGCAGAACTTTGTTTTCCTAGTATAGGAATATTGACTTCTGTAGGGCCGGCTCATATTGAAACATTTATAAATATTGATAACATTATGAAAACAAAATATGAGCTTATAGAATCTTTGCCTACAGATGGTGTAGCCATATTCAACTATGATAATGAATATATAAAAAAATTAGCTGATAAGACCTTTAAGGAAAAGATACTCTATGGTTTTGAAGATGTGGAAAACCTAGACATCTATGCAGATGATATTGTGGTATCAGAGAAGGGTTCAAGTTTTAACCTTAAGGACAGGGAGGGCAACAGCATAAGATGTATCACTAGACTTCTGGGCAAGCGCAATATATATAATATTTTAGCAGGTGCCTGTGCTGCTAGGATCTTAGGCTTAAGTTTTGAAGAAATCTCCAAAGGAATATCAAATGTTGCACCTATTCCTCATAGGCTAAATATCATAGATTCCGGATCTGGGGTAATAGTAATAGATGATACATTTAATTCCAACCCAATTGGTACAAAGGCAGCTTTAGAAGTTATAAGCCAATTTAAAGAGGGGAAAAAGATAGTTGTAACCCCTGGAATGATAGAACTAGGGGATATGGAAGAAGAAGCAAATAGGGAGTTCGGAAGAAATATGGGCAAGGTATGTGATTATGTAATTTTAGTAGGTAAGAAAAGAACCCAGCCTATTTATGACGGCCTAATAGAAACCAGTTTTAATCCGCAAAACATATTTGTGGTTAGCAATTTAGATGAGGCTAATGTGCACATAGGTAAATTAGCAAAGCCTAAGGATGTAGTCCTATTTGAAAATGATTTACCCAATTAATTCTAAGACCAGAGAGCCTATGAAAACAAGAAATTACAAATCAATAATTATATAGGGAGGTATTTAATAGAATACCCTATGGTGGGAAGATAAGGTAATGTAAGATATTTTATAGTCTTATATTATTTTTTAAAAAAGGGTAAATACTAATAGGTAGAGAATAGCTTACCAGGAGGAGAAAATATGAGTATTAGAGAAAGAATTGTAGAATTGATGAACTCCAAAGAATATAAACCCATGCTAAAGGAAGAGTTATTTGTAGAATTTGGCCTTGACTTTGAATTCAGGAGGGAATTTTATAAAATTCTTACTAGTTTAGAAAAAGAAGGGCTTATTATTAAGACTAAAAACGAAAGGTATGGCCCTTTAAATAATGAATATTTGCTTATGGGAAAACTACAAGGCCATGAAAAAGGCTTTGGTTTCGTAATAGCAGAAAGCAAGGAAGCTAGGGAAGATATATTTATACCTGCTGAGGCTATGGCAGGAGCAATGAATGGTGATAAGGTTATAGTCAATATAGTCAAAAGATCGGATGCTGGCAAAAGAGAAGAAGGAGAAATTATTAGGATTCTAGAAAGGGCCAATACTCATGTTGTAGGTATTTATGAGGATAATAGGAACTTTGGCTTTCTAATCCCCGATGATAAAAAGATTTTTAATGATATCTTTATCCCTAAATCTTCTACCCTAAATGCAAAAAATGGGCAGAAGGTTGTAGTGGAAATAACCAGATGGCCTGAGGCTAGGAGAAATCCAGAGGGGAAGATAATTGAGATACTAGGCTATCCCAATGAAAAGGGTACAGATATTCTATCTGTAATAAGGCAATTTGACCTGCCTGAGGAATTTCCCCAAAGAATTATTGAACTGGCGGAAGAACTAGAGGATTCTATAAATGAAAAAGACCTAGAGGGAAGAACAGATTTAAGAAACTTAAAGACCTTTACTATAGATGGTGCAGACGCAAAAGACCTAGATGATGCTATATCTATAGAAAGATTAGAAAATGGTAACTATTCTCTTGGGGTCCACATAGCTGATGTATCACATTATGTAAGGGAAAATAGTCCCCTTGATAAGGAAGCCTATAAAAGGGGAAACTCTGTATATCTTCTTGATAGGGTAATACCTATGTTGCCTAAAGAACTGTCCAACGGAATATGTTCCTTGAATCCAAACAGTGATAGGCTTACGCTTTCTGTAATAATGGAAATAAATAAGTCTGGAAACATTGTAAACCACAGAATACTGGAAGCAGTGATTAAGAGTAAAAATAGGCTGATTTATGATGACGTTTCAGATTTCATAGATGGAGACCCAGTGGCGGGTGAAAAGCTACAAGAACTTTCAGAAGAGCTAAAGTTAATGGATGAATTGATGCATATTTTATATGATAAAAGGGAAAGAAGAGGCAGCATAGATTTTGACTTCCCTGAAACCAGTATAATATTAGATAGTGAAACAGGAAGGCCCTTGGAAATCAAAAAAACTGATAGAAGAATAGCAAACCGAATGATTGAGGAATTTATGCTAGTAACAAATGAAACCATAGCAGAGGAATTTTTCTGGGCTGAGATTCCATTCCTATATAGGATACATGAGGACCCCAGTGAAGATAAGATGGTTGCTTTCTCTAAATTTATCCATAACTTTGGATATAGCTTAAAAGGTAAAGAAATACATCCTAAGGAACTTCAATTGTTAACTAAGGAAATTAGGGGTAAAAAGGAAGAGCTGGTAATCAGCACACTATTACTAAGATCCTTGAAAAAGGCTAAATATAGCAGCGAACAAGATAGCCATTTTGGCTTATCCTCTAGGTATTATTCGCATTTTACAGCTCCTATAAGAAGATATCCTGATTTAATAATTCATAGGATAATCAAAGATTATTTAAAGGGAAGACTTTATTTAGATAAGCAAGAGAGACTTGAAGCTGTACTCCCAGATATAGCTCAGCATACTTCCATGACTGAAAAAAGAGCAGAGGAGGCAGAAAGAGAGGTTGAGGATCTAAAGAAAACCCAATATATGAGCGAAAGAATCGGTCAGGTATATGAGGGGATAGTTTCCTCACTAACCAATTTCGGTATGTTTGTTCAGCTGGAAAACACCATAGAGGGGCTAGTTCACTTCAATCAAATGATTGATGATTATTATCATTTTGATGAGGAGAATTATTATATAATAGGAGAAAGAACAAAGAAAAGATATGGCCTAGGTGATACTGTCAAGGTAGAAGTAATAGGGGCAGATATCAATAGAAGGGCCATAGATTTTCAAATAGCAGAAAACAATATTTAAACGAAAGTTAAACAGTGGTTAAACAATAGTTTAACTATTGTTTAGCGGCCAATTAAGATTTAACATAAATAAATTAATAAGGCAGGGCCCCTATCTGACCAACTTGATGCGTCCTAGGCCATTTATTAGGGAATGCAATTCAAAATATCATTATATGACTAATACTTGAAAGATGGCGACTTTAAAGCAATTATAGAAAACGAATATCAGATCTTGAAAGATAAGCAGTAGACTATAAATTAACAATTGTTAAACTATGGTTCCGCAATTGTTAAACTAATGTTCAACTATTGTTAAAGGGGTGTGATTTAATGAAAAAAGGTGAGAAAAAGGTTTTTGCAACAAATAGACAAGCTAGGCACAATTATTTTATAGAAAACACCATAGAGGCGGGGATAGTACTTAAAGGTACAGAGGTAAAGTCTATAAGGCAGGGAAAAATAAACCTAAAGGAATCCTATGCAAGCATAGACAAGGGTGAGGTATATATAAATAGTATGCATATAAGCCCCTATGAGCAAGGCAATATTTACAATGTTGACCCTATAAGAAAAAGAAAACTACTTCTACACAAAAGAGAGATAAGAAGGCTGGAACAAGACCTAAGCCTTAAGGGGCTTACCCTAATACCCCTTTCATTATATTTAAAAGATGGACGTGTGAAAGTGGAGTTGGCCACAGCCAGGGGTAAAAAGTTATATGATAAAAGACAGGATATAGCAAAAAAGGATGCGGAAAGAAGGATGAGGCAACACTCAAGTGAAAAATATCAAGATTAATCCCTGACCTAAGTCAGGGATTAGTCTTATATTGCTGAAATATTGAATTCTAATGCCTGTTTTAGGCCTTGGGCATCATTGATTCCATCCCCTAAGGAACCAACTACATGATCATTTTCCTGCAATACAATGGATTGTAATATTCCCTGATTGACAAGCACTTTAAGATGATGATACAATAAAATCTGTATGATATGATAATTTTTGACAAAATTTGATACTAGAGGTGCAACCTATGAGAAAGGTTCCTATAGAGTACGTAAAAAGCGGAGATATATTGGGGAAAACCCTTTACAATAATTCTGGTGGTATGCTTTTAAGAGAGGGTACCATATTAAATAGCAATCTAATAACAAAACTTGAAAAGTTTGGTTGTTTTAGTCTATATATTACTGACAGATATTCTGAAGAAGAGATAGAGGAAGTAATTAAACCTAGGACCTTAAGGAGAATTCATAAATTAAAAAGCGAATTAGAAAATATAATTATTGATTTTAATAAGGGAAATAAGGTAGATGCTAAGAAAATCAACAACAATATAGGGGATGTAAATAAGATAATAGAAGAAATCATTCATGATGTAGTAAAAAGCAAATCTATACTGGAAGATTTATTAAATATATCTGTATATGATGACTATACCTTAAATCATAGCCTAAATGTAATGATGCTATCTGCTGTGATAGCAAAGGATAAGAGTTTTACCATGGAAGAAATAAAAAAACTAGCCCTAGGTTGCTTATACCATGATATAGGCAAAACTTTTTTACCTATAGAAATTATCAATAAACCATCCAATCTTACAGATGAGGAGTTTAAGATTGTACAAGACCATACTGAAAAGGGTTTTGAGTTTCTTAGAGATTATACCAATCTACCTATGACAGCTATAAATATTGCCTTAAACCACCATGAAAGAGAAGATGGCTCAGGATATCCTGCGGGAAGAAATGGAAAAGAAATTCATGAATTTAGTAAAATAGCATCAATCTGCGATGTTTTTGATGCCCTAACTTCTGATAGACCCTACAGGCGGGCTGTTCCTGTGAATGAGGCTATGGAGTACCTATATGCTTGCGGTGGTCAAGAATTTAGCTTGGATACAATTAAAAGTTTTGCCAAGTCAATAAATATATTTCCAAAAGGGACCCTAGTATTATTGAGTGATAATAGTGAAGGCATAGTTCATGAAGCTAATGATGATATACATACTAGGCCCAAAATAAAAGTTAAAGGGGAAAATGGAAGAGAAGTAGAATCCTATATAATTGATCTTATGGAATATAACAATATTGTTATAGATAAAGTACTTTACAAATTTTCCTTCCAATAGAATTTCAATATTTCAAAGGGGTGATTTAATTATGATGTGGCGAGAAAACTACAGGGTAGGCGTGGACATTATTGATGAACAACATATGGAACTTTTTAATAATTTAGGTGAATTTATAAAACTAGTGCAAAACAAAACTCTAGACTGGAATGATAGGCTGGAAAAGGCCAAGGAAACTTTAGAATTTCTACAGGATTATGTAGTCTACCATTTTGATGAGGAGGAGAAGCTACAGGAAAAGATTAATTACCCAGGTTTAGATTCCCATAGGGAAGCCCACAGGAAGTTTAAAGAAGGTATAAAGGAGTATGTCCATATATTTATGGAAGGTGGATTTACTGAAGACAAGATGCAGGAATTTAGTGCAAAGCTTATGACTTGGTTAATTATGCATGTTGGAAAGATGGACCAGGAAATAGGCAGGTATGTTAGAGAAAAAGGGGTGGAAATATAATGAAAGCAGAGTACATAAACTCCTTTTATGCGGCAGCAAAAGATGTATTTAAGCTTATGTTGGATTTGGATGTGGAAAGGGGAGATATTCAACTTGTGGAAGGGCTTGCCTCAAGTAAGGATGCTAATATCTTGCTGGGTGTTACTGGTGAACTTAGTGGTAATATTTATTTTTCTTTTACTAAGCCTATGACACTTGAAATGGTTAAAATAATGGCAGGCATGGAAATGGATGAAATAGATGTATTTGTTTCTTCTGCTCTGGGAGAAGTAGCCAATATAATAGGTGGTAATGCAATTACAAATTTAAGTAATTATAATTATAAATGTGATATTACCCCCCCTCAAATAATCGTGGGCCAATATAAATCTATGTCCATGACCAATAAACAGGCAATAGTAATCCCTATGAAAACCCAAATAGGTGAATTCAATATTTCTATATTTTTACCATAAAAGATTTAGGAAAATACACATCCTTATTGGTTTGCCTTATTTGACATATTGGTTGAAATTTGCTATAATCATATAGCACAAAACCATATGGGGGCGAAAAGGTTTCGACGGGGATGTGGAATCAAAAGTAGCGAGTCATTGTCGCCAAGCAATGTAAAAAGTGGCAAAAGAATTAAACGCAAACGATAATTACGCATTTGCAGCTTAGTTAAAGCTGTCCCTTCTATCTAAGAAACCCACGACTTGGAATAGAAGGTCAACCTAGTGGGGAACCGAGCTAGGCAAAGCTTTGAGCCTAGAACGGAAACTATGAAGCTACTAAAGCTGGAATCCTGTCGGTAGGAGTCCAGTGGAGGGAATGAAAAACTACTGACTGCACTCGGAGAAGCTTTTGTGGAAATATTTTCGGACGTGGGTTCGATTCAAAGAGGAGTCGCCCTATGGAGCAATCCATAGGTGAAAATCTGGCTTTATCGGTGAAGGCTTTAAAATGCTAATACCGAGGGGTATGTGGGGAAACCCAACAGCCCTGTATCGACTTATAGGCTGCTAAATCAAAATGATATGCAGCACTAGGATGGAAGATGGCAAGATAGTCAAAGGGGACATTCCCCAAATAGATAGACGATCTTGCAGGGGTGTGTCCCCAATTATAAGCTTCCATAATACGCCAGAGAACTTGAAAAAGTTCAAGATATAGTCAGTGCCTTTAGGAAACTATAGGATTGCATGTCCCACCGCCTCCACCATACATAAATTTGAATATTGATATAATGTAAACCTCTTGACTTCAAGGGGTTTTGTTGGTTTTTTGAAGATAAAATATATTAAAGTTATTTTGAACATTCTATCTTTCTAGGGTATAATAATAGAAAAGGATTAGATTTATAAGGCAAGCTTTGAAAATATATGAAAGAAATGAAAATATAAAGGTGGGTTATACAGGATGAAGATATATTTAGATAATTGTTGTTTTAATAGGCCATTTGACGATCAAACGCAGTTAAAAATCCACCTAGAATCACAGGCTAAGTTATTTATTCAACAGCAAATAATATCCCAGGAGTATGGATTAGTATGGTCATTTATATTAGAGTATGAGAATATGCATAACCCATATGAAATAAGGAAAAATACCATAATTAAATGGAAGGATTTAGCCTCTGATATAATTATGCAAAATGAAGAAATAATTAAATTTGCAGAGAGATTATATATTAAAGGTATTAATACCAAGGATGCACTACATGTAGCATGTGCGGTAATGAGTGGCTGTGATTACTTTATAACAACTGATAAAAAGTTATCGAATCTCAAACTAGAAGAGATAAAAATATGTAATCCCATAGATTTTATCATTGAAATGGAGGTATAGTAATGAGAGCAGACGCAGTTATAAGACAAGAAGGAATGAATGTCCTAATTGAAAGATTAGGGAAAGTAGATGCGGAAAGATTTATTTCACTAATAATCAGAGAGCCATTTGATTATACGAAGTGGCAAGAGGATTTATTCGTTGATTTAAGTGTAAGAGAATTAAGTGAAAAAGCAATGGAATATATTAAAGACAAAGAAGAATAGGGAAGAATATAGATAAGTTATTTTGTAAGCTAGCAAGAAACATTATAAAGATTAGAACCCGCTGGTTATAAGGTTACATGGTCAGCGGGTTGTTTTTCTTTCAGATATAACAAAATAATTTATATAAAGCAAGAGATTAGTTAAAATATTTGATATAATAAAGGAAACTAAGGGTATGGGATTAAAATAACTGATGTTTTACACTTAATAAATTGAAGGTTTTCGTTCCAGTGTTCGTGTAGAAAGGTGGATTATATGGTTAAGGATAGCTTATTAACATTTCTAAAAAATAGATTCCCTTTAATTATTATGTTTTCATTAATACTTACAATTACTATGCATTTGAGTGTTAGTGAAATTACCCTTATTATCTTAATATTAACTATTTTATTATTTTTACATAGTTTTTTACATGAGTTTGGACACGCAATAACTGCAAGTTTACTGGGGTTTAAAGTAACTAGATTTACAACTAATAGGGTGAATATAGAAGATGAACCATCTACCTTTGAAGAAATTAAAAGCAGTATGGATAAAACTAAATACGGAATAATAGGTATCTCTGGTTGTATAACCACATTATCAGTTGGATATATATTATTATCTATTGCACATAACTCAAGAAAAGGGATGGATATAATTCAATTTTATATTTGGTATTTTACTTTGTTAATATATTTGCTGGGTGATGCAGGATATTTAATTCTGGGAAGTATATCAATGAAAGGAGATCCAGTTGGTATTTCTGCAGGATTTAACATTTCAAGGTGGGTTGTATTTTCTTTTGGTCTTTTTATTGTATTAATAAATGTTTTATTGATTTGGAGATTTTTCTATATTGGCTAATTAAGGGTAGTATTAGACTCAGATAAAATGTCTATAAATAATATCAAACTATAAACTATAACATATAATAAGTCTTATAAGTAGGTGCAGCTTTTAGCGTTAATCGAATATTACTAAATTGTATTAAAAATTGAGTTTACAGACATACATAGGAAGCCAGCCTTGATTTTCAATCAAGGCTTTTATAATGTAATTTAAAGCACAAGCAAAAAACACCCTGATACTTTAATTGATTAGGTTACCATTATGTGGTAGAATAATTTAAACAATGAAGGCTTTTAAAATGATCTTTCAAAGAGGAGAGGGGATTTCCTTGATGCCTGATAATTATAGAAACGATATAATTGAATACCTACCAAATGCCTATGCCTACCATAGGATTATTATGGATGAAGGCGGAAATCCGGTGGATTATATTTTTCTGGATGCTAACCAGGCTTTTGAGAAAATAACTGGACTCATAAGGCAAAAAATAATAGGCAAAAGGGTAACACAAGTGATACCAGAGCTTGGAAAATCTGAATTTGACTGGATAAAAACTTATGCTAGTGTGGCTCTTACAGGTAAAAGCATTAAAATCAATGAATACTCTAGAGCTCTTGATAAATGGTACAACGTTCATGCCTATAGTAATAAAAAAGGATACTTCATTACAATCTTTAATGATATAAGTGAAGAGAAAGAGACAGAATTTAAACTTCGAAACAAGGAAAAAGAATTGAAGGAAGCATTAAGTCTAGCCAGGCTAGGCAGATGGGATTTTTATCATAGAGAGGATTTGCTTGAGTGGAGCGATATTATTTATGAAATATTTGAAAAGGATTCTGAAACCTTCCATGTAAGTTATGAAAATTTTTTGGGGACAATACATAGGGAGGATAGAGAGGTTGTAAATAAAGCATGGATAAACTCATTGGCCAACCAGGAATCTTATACCATAGATCATAGGATTATCATGGAAGATGGAAGGGAAAAGTGGGTACGGGAGTTGTGTATGACTGATTTTGATGAAAATGGGGACCCAATACACTCTATAGGAATTGTTCAGGATATTTCAGAAGCTAAGACCCTTGAATTAGAGAAAGAAGAGAAACAAAAAGAAATAGAATACCTAAGTTTTTATGATCACTTAACCAAGCTTTACAACAGAAGGTTTTTCGAAGCTGAAATAAAAAGGCTTGATACTTCTAGGAACTTACCTATTTCTATCATAGTTGGAGATGTAAATGGATTAAAAATTTTAAATGATTCTTTTGGCCATTCGGTGGGAGATGAATTGCTGGTTAAAATGGCTGAGATCTTGAAAGAGGCCTGTAGGGCTGATGATATTATCGCTAGAATGGGTGGGGATGAGTTTTCTATTTTACTTCCCCAAACTGACGAGGATGGTACAAAGAAAATTATTGCTAGAATTAAGCAACTTTGTTCTAAGGAACAGATAAGTGGGGTTGATATATCCATAGCTCTAGGCTACAGTATAAAAGAACAAGCTGCAGAAGATATAGATGAAATAATAAAACTTGCTGAAAACTCCATGTATGAAGATAAGTTTTTATTAAGTAGATATAATAGAAAGAGGGCATATAATGATATAATAAATATTATAGAAATAAAATACCCCAATGAAAGGGAATATTTTAAAAGATTATTAAGATTATATGACAAGGTAGCTAATAGAAGCTAGTTTTATAAAATACTCATAGTAATATTTATAAGATAAATGTGAAAACTTCATAAGACAATATATAATTTAGCCTTGGTTTGTTTTAGCCAAGGTTTTATTTTAGAGAAAAAAGGAGTATATATAAATATTAGGAGTTGTTATAAGATAAGTTCCATGATACAAGCTACTGCATACAAGATACAAGGGGGTAGGCCTATACTATGTTAAAATTTAATCTTAAATTGACTACAGGGTGCTAAAGTGATATATTAATATAAACAAAATACAAAGGGGGAAATTGTATGAAGTCAAGATTTATGTTAATTTTTTTATCTTTAGTTTTAGTTTTGGGCATGTTATCAGGTTGTTCAAAACCATCAACAGAAGAACCAGAAGTAATCAAGATAGGTGTATTTGAACCTATGACAGGAGCCAATGCTTCGGGGGGGCAAATGACCGTTGAGGGAATTGAACTAGCACATAAAAAATTCCCAGAGGTACTAGGCAAAAAGATTGAACTAGTTATTGCTGACAACAAATCAGAAAAGGTTGAAGCAGCAAACGCAGCATCAAAACTGATTGAAAAAGACAAGGTTGTAGCAATAATAGGAAGCTATGGTAGCTCCTTATCCATGGCAGCTGGAGATATAGTTAAAACACAAAAAGTGCCAGCAGTAGGATGTTCACCAACAAATCCATTGGTTACTTTGGATAATGATTATTACTTTAGGGTTTGCTTTATTGACCCCTTCCAAGGTACTGTAATGGCTAACTATGCCTTCAACGAAGCGGGAGCAAAAACAGCTGCAATAATTCAAGACGTGCAAAATGACTACTCAGTAGGTCTATCAAACTTCTTTGTTGAAGCATTTAAAAAATTAACCGGGGATGACAATAGTATAGTAACTACTACATCCTACAATGCTGGAGATCAAGATTTTTCAGCCCAGCTTACAAGTATTAAAGCTTTAAATCCTGACGTAATATTTGCACCAGGAAATCATGGTGAGTCTGCACTTCTTATTAAACAAGCAAGAAGTTTAGGTATAACTGTACCTATACTAGGCGGGGACACTTGGGAATCTCCAGAATTTATTGATATAGGTGGAGATGCAGTAGAAGGAATAGTTTTCTCATCCCACTTTACATCTGAAGCTCCTGTTACTGAAACTTCTAAAGAGTTCTTAGCAGAGTATAAGGAAGAGTTTGGTAAGGATGCAAATGCTTTTGCAGCCTTAGGCTACGATGCATATTTAGTAATACTAGATGCCATAAAGAAGGCTGATTCAGCTGATCCAGTAAAAATCAGGGATGAAATTGCAAAAACTTCAGGTTTTGTTGGAGCAACTGGAAATATAACCCTAGATGTAAACGGTGACGCAGTAAAATCAGCAGTAATAAATCAAGTACAAGGTGGAAAATTTGTATATCTAACAACTGTTGAACCATAAAATTCAAAAGACAACCAAAAAAGTGGAGGTAGACTATGAACATTTCTGAGCTTATGCAGAACTTAGTAAATGGTGCTTCCCTTGGCAGCTTATATGCTTTAATTGCAATAGGCTATACTATGGTATATGGAATCCTTAGGCTTATAAATTTTGCCCATGGGGATATATTCATGATAGGTGCTTATATCACCTATTATGGATTATTGTACACACCTATACCCTGGTATATAATATTTTTAATTGCACCCTTGATTACAGGATTATTGGGACTTCTTTTAGAAAGGTTTGCTTACAAGCCCCTAAGAGAATCACCCAGAATAACCATATTAATTTCTGCAATCGGTGCATCTTTCCTATTACAAAATTTTGGGATATTAGTCTTTGGGGGAAGGCCAAAAGCCTTCCCTATTCCTGATGTATTAGGGAA
Source organism: uncultured Tissierellaceae bacterium (assembly GCA_964519585.1). Classification (GTDB taxonomy): domain Bacteria; phylum Bacillota; class Clostridia; order Tissierellales; family Tissierellaceae; genus CAZFIO01. Next base: position 4,311 of record CAZFIO010000017.1, on the reverse strand, counting down.
GACATTAAAAATCGGAGGGATATCAGTAGATTTAATTTCAATCATAATTCCTATAATAACAATAATTTTGTTAATAGGATTAACTTTTATAATACAAAAAACCAAAGTAGGTATGGCTATGAGAGCCCTATCTAAGGACTTTGAAACTGCTAGTTTAATGGGGATAAATATAAATGGAATCGTGTCCATAGTATTCTTTATAGGCTCATTTCTGGCAGCTGTAGGTGGAATCATGTGGGCTGTAAAGTATCCCAAGCTAGAACCTATAATGGGAGTAGTACCAGGACTCAAATGCTTTGTAGCTGCTGTTGTTGGAGGTATAGGAAATATTACTGGTGCAGTAATAGGGGGCTTTATCCTAGGACTTGGTGAAATTCTTCTAATTGCTTTTTTACCAACTCTTACAGGCTACAGAGATGCCTTTGCTTTTGTCTTATTAATATTAATACTTCTTATTAAACCTACTGGTTTAATGGGAGAAAAAATGGCAGAGAAGGTGTAGATTATGAAAAATAAAAACTTAACCAAGTCTATAATTCTAATTATCCTAAGCCTAATTCTGCTAGCTATTTTAAATAGGGTTCTGGATTCTTACCAAAGACGTATTGTAAATCTATGTGCCATATATATTATTTTGGCCTTGGGTATGAATTTAATCAATGGATTTACAGGTCTTTTTTCTTTGGGCCATGCAGGATTTATGGCAGTTGGGGCATACACTGTCTCAATTTTAACCATGACAAAACAAATGAAGGAAATGAACTTCTATATGAAACCCATGCTTCCTTTTCTCTTAAATATAGAGATGATAGAGATTCCATTTCTCCCCATGTTTTTAAATGATTTTCTGTGGTTTTTATTTGCCCTTTTACTAGGTGGAACCTTGGCTGCTTTATTTGGCCTTCTAGTTGGTGCTCCAGTTTTAAAGTTAACTGATGACTACCTAGCTATAGCAACCTTAGGTTTTTCAGAAATAATAAGAATTTTAATAATCAATGCACAAACTATAACCAATGGCGCTTTGGGATTAAAGGGGATTCCAGCCCGAACCCACTTGCTTTGGGCTTGGAGTATAGCTATTGTAACCATAGTCTTTATGGTGGTTTTAATGAAGGGTAGCTATGGAAAAGCCTTTAAATCTATCAGGGAAGATGAAATTGCAGCAAAAAGTATGGGAGTTAATTTATTTAAGCACAAGGTTCTAAGCTTTACCATAGGATCCTTCTTAGCCGGAGTAGGTGGCGGTCTCTTAGCAGTATCTATAGGGACCATAGACCCAACATTATTTAAATTTTCCCTGACTTTTAATATATTGTTAATAGTAGTACTTGGAGGTATGGGAAATATTATGGGAACAGTTATTTCTGCTATAGTTGTCACTATAGCTATGGAGGGCTTAAGGTTCCTTGATGCATCCTTAAATTTAGGTTTTATACAAACTCAAGCCCTACCAGGCCTAAGAATGGTAGTATTTTCACTTATTTTAATGTTTGTAATTATATTTAAAAAAGATAACTTTTTAAAATCTACCCTGGAGAAAGTGAGGGGAAGATATGCTAAAAATTGATAACATAACCATGAGATTTGGTGGCGTAGTAGCTGTAAATCAGCTAAATGCACATATATACAAGGGTGAAATTGTAGGCCTAATAGGCCCTAATGGGGCTGGAAAAACTACCGTTTTCAATGTGGTAACAGGAGTATACAAGCCCACCTCAGGGAGTATAATTTATGATAAGAATGGTAAGGAAGATATTACAGGTTTGAGGCCAGATAAGATAGCAAATATCGGTATCTGCAGAACCTTTCAGAATATTAGGCTATTTAAAGAATTATCAGTCTTGGATAATGTATTTATAGGTAATCATTTACGGATGAAGTCAGGTTTAATTTCATCGGTTTTAAGACTACCAAAATATAACAAGGAAGAAAAATTTGCCCTTGATAAGGCTGAATACTTGTTAGAAAAGGTAGGTTTATATGAGGAAAGAAATGAGAGGGCTTTTTCTTTACCCTATGGTAAACAAAGAAGGCTGGAAATAGCCAGGGCCCTAGCAACAGATCCAAAATTATTGCTTTTAGATGAGCCTGCAGCAGGAATGAACCCCCAAGAAACTCAAGACCTAATGGATTTTATAAGAGATATTAAAAAAGAATTTGACTTAACTATCTTTCTTATAGAACACCATATGGAAGTTGTTATGGGAATATGCGAAAAGATATATGTACTTGATCATGGCGTCCTTATTGCAGAAGGGAAACCATCTGAAATACAAAATAATCCTAAGGTTATAGAAGCCTACTTGGGGGTGGAGTAATGCTGAAGATTGAAAACTTGCATGTGAATTATGGAGGAATTAATGCCCTTAGGGGAATTAATTTGAATATTGAAGAAAATAAAATAGTAACCTTAATAGGGGCCAACGGTGCAGGAAAGTCTTCCACCTTAAGAGCCATCATGAATTTAGTAAAAAAGGCTGAAGGTAGTGTTAAATATAATGAAGAAGATTTAACAAATCTTGCTACCATGGATATAGTAAAAAAAGGAATAGCCCTATCACCTGAAGGAAGAAGGGTTTTTGAAAATCTTACTGTTGAAGAAAATCTAATCCTTGGTGCCTATACTATAAAGGACAACAAAGTATTGACTAAAGAAATAAATAAGGTCTATGAATTATTCCCAAGACTTAAGGAAAGAAACTGGCAAAAAGCAGGGACTCTTTCTGGCGGGGAACAACAAATGCTGGCTGTAGGAAGGGCCCTAATGATTAAACCTCAGGTCCTGATGCTGGATGAGCCTTCTCTGGGACTGGCACCCTTACTTGTAAATGATATATTTAATATAATTCAAGAAATCCACAAGCAAGGGAATACCATACTATTAGTAGAGCAAAATGCTAAAAAGGCCTTAGAGATAGCTGACTATGGATATGTACTTGAAACTGGGGTCATAGTTTTAGAAGGACCAGGTAGTGAATTACTTCATAATGAAAAGGTTAAAGAAGCATATTTAGGTGAAAGCAAATAAAATCATTTACAACTTTCAAATTATCAGGGTAGCAGTTTCTATATGACTACTCTGATTTTTATTTATAAGATATGAAATATGGTACATTTTACCACTTGGATGTAGACATCTAGGCTATAATCAAATATATTAAGATTAAACATATTATACTAGGGGTTGATTTCATGAAAATACTACATATTATCGCACAATTGCCATCAAGGACTGGGTCAGGTGTATACTTTTCCAATATGATTGATGGCTTTAAAAAATATAGCTACCAACAAAAAGCAATCTTTGGGATTCAAGAGGACTATGACTGGGATATATTAGATAAGGAAGATTCCTATCCTGTAAACTTTAAAACTAGGGAACTACCCTTTCCAATAGTAGGAATGAGTAATGTAATGCCCTATGAAGCCACCCTCTATTCTGATTTGGATGAATCCATGATAAAGCAATGGCAAGATGCATTTATAAGCCAGTTAGAAAAAGTTAAGGATGAATTTGAGCCAGATATCATATTTTCCCACCACTTATGGATGCTTACATCCTTGGTTAGGCAAGTTTTTAAAGGAAGTAAAATAATTGGTATTTGTCACAATACTGATTTAAGACAGGCTAAGATGAATCCACAGCTTAAGAAAGCCTATGTAAAAAATATCGATAAACTAGATCTGGTATTTACAGCTTCTGAAGAACAAAAGGATGAAATAATTGAAGAATTTGAATCTGATAGGGGTAGGCTGGTAGCTGTTGGTGGTGGATTTAACCAAGATATATTTTACAGACAAGAAAAGAAAGAATATGATGAAAAGGTAAGATTAGTATTTAGTGGAAAAATTGATCCATCAAAGGGAATATATGAGCTTATAGAAGTATACAAGGACCTAAATGAGAATGATATAAGTCTAGATATTATAGGAAGTCCCAATGAAGAGAATAAAAGAAAGATAGAGGAATATATTGGTCATGACAAGACTATAAGGCTTTACAATGTAAAGGACCAGGTAGCCTTGGGCCATGAACTAAGGGAAAAAGATATATACCTTATGCCTTCCTACTATGAAGGCCTGGGACTAATGGCTATTGAGTCTTTGGCATGTGGTCTCTATGTTGTTACTACAGAAATAGAGGCACTGATGACCCTGCTAGGTAAAGAAATAAAAGAATCTGGTGTAATTAAGTATGTAGAACTTCCTGGCATTTATGATATTGATAAACCCCTTGAAGAAGATTTACCTGACTATAAAAAAAGACTAAAGTCTGCTATGGAAGAACAAATTCAAAAGGTAAGAAAGAGA
>CAZFIO010000016.1:0-22251 GCA_964519585.1 uncultured Tissierellaceae bacterium | reverse complement strand
CTAGTTGGTTAGGGCGCCAGATTGTGGCTCTGGAGGTCGTGGGTTCGAATCCCATTATCCACCCCATTTTATTTTGACCCATTAGCTCAGTTGGCAGAGCACCTGACTTTTAATCAGGGTGTCCCGCGTTCGAGTCGCGGATGGGTCACCATAATCCTGCGGGAGTGGCGGAACTGGCAGACGCGCTAGACTTAGGATCTAGTGTCTTTGACGTGGGGGTTCAAGTCCTCTCTCCCGCACCATATAAATTGGCGGAAGCCAATTTTTTTCTTTATGCACCCGTAGCTCAATTGGATAGAGCGTCTGACTTCGGATCAGAATGCTGGGGGTTCAAATCCTCTCGGGTGTGCCAAAGAAATATTAAAAAAGCTAAATCATATAATTTGATTTAGCTTTTTTAATATATATTTTACATTTAAAACCTTCCATGGTGGACTCTATTAAAATTAAGCTTTTCCTTACTGTAAGCTTCTTTCTCTTCAGCTGGATATCCTAGGCTTATCATGCATTCCACCTTATAATTTTCAGGAATATCTAGTAGATCTCTTACATAAGCATCCACACTTTCATTATCTGCTGTAAACCTATCTCTCACCTGAATCCAGCAAGACCCAAGACCAAGGGATGCTGCAAGCAACTGGATGATTATAGCCATTATAGACGAATTTTCAACATAGACATCCGTGTTTTCTGTATCTGATATAACTACCAGGGCCATGGGAGCATTGGAAATAGGTTTGGATTGGGGCCCTCTAGAAGCACCAAGCTTTTCCAAGACAAGGGGATCATCAATTACTATAATCTCACAAGATTCCACACCCCTGCTGGCTGGTGATGTAAGAGCACCTTGAAGGATGTAGTCTAAATCATTTTTATCAATCTTTTTCTCCTGATACTTTCTGATACTTCTTCTTCCCATTAACAATTCCAACATTTTATAACCCCCTTCTTTACATACACTTACATATAGCTTACCTATATTTTAACATAAAAGGTGAAAACATGAGAAAAAACTTAAAAAATGATGTATAATTATTGGTAGAGCAAAAATTATCTTGCATAATAAGAAAAAGGAATGATTATATGATATTTACTATTTTATCTCTACTTGCAATTATTCTAGCTATACTTGAAAGGTACTTTTTTTTAAAAAGAAAAGATATTTGGGACAGGCATAAGCTTTTGCTAGCTGCATGTTTTATTTTTGTATTGCTTTTAATTTCATATTTTGTTACAGATACTCTTCTAGGCCTAGTAAATATTTTGGTCCTAAGTCTTTCTTTTTCCCTATTAAGTTTTCTAAAACAATTAAAGAATAATGAAAAGAATAGAATGCTGGCATATATAGTTGGTTTCCCACTTATTACTCTGCTAATGATATCCTCAATAAGAAATAGTTTGATTAATTTTAGATTTCTTTATATTTTAATACTAATCTTAAATGTGATTAGTAGATATCCAAATAATGAAGAAAACAATAAAAAAGTAACTATCAGTCTTATAGCAGGTGGAATAATTTCCTTGGGAATAATATTTGCCCTAAGTAAAGGACCCAAAGCAGACTATATTCTTTTATCTAGGCAGGAGATTGTGGCAAAAGACTATGTTGAAGAAAAATACGGTGATAGTGATTCTTATGTATATTTAACTTGGACAGATATAAACTTAAGGGGGAAGGATATAGAAATCAGAGCTTTTGGTACCAATAATATTAGTCTTCAAATGATATATAATAAGGGTGAAATTATAAAAGAAACCCTTACTAATCAAGAAAACTAGGAAGAACTCATCTTCCTAGTTTTTATGGTTATAAACTAACTATTTTCATCCATTATCTTAGTTTATAGTCCAAGAAGACAATATAAGATTCAAATGGGGGGATGGTGCGTATGTACATAAGTAAGGAAAACATGACAGACTTAATGAATTTTTTAAATGTATGTAAAGCAGGTATCTTTATTTTAAATAAAGAACATGTAATAGAATATGCTAATAAGGAGGTGGAAAGGCTATTAAAAACCAATATAGAAGATATAAGCGGCAGGAGTTTTTACGATTTTACAAAGAGGATTTTTAGGGTAAAAAATCAGCTAGAGATCAAAAAAATAATTCAGGGGAGGAAAGATTCCTTCATAGTTATTTGGTGTGAAAGCTTGCAAAAATGGTTAGAGATATACGTATATTTTCTGAATGGTTTTAAATATGCTATTACAGTTAAAGACATAAGCAAGGAGAAAAATACGGAAAATGAATTACTTAAAAGAAAAAATGGAATACAGGAATTAGCTGAAGAATTAGAAAAAACGGGGGAACAAAAAGATAACTTCATATCCAATCTAAGCCATGAGTTACGAAATCCTTTGGCAACTATTTCCATGGGTATTCAGCTTATGGACCATATTCAGCCTGGCTGTGAAGTGGATATTGAAACTAGAAAAGTTATAAAAAGACAAACAAATCACATGATTGGTTTGGTAAGTGACTTGTTAAATGTAAATCAAATTATTAGAAACAAGATAAGATTAAAAAAGGAAAGTACAGAGATAAATAACTTTGTTAGGGAAACTATAGAAGATTATGATTACCTTTTCAAGGGGGAGGAAATTCAATTAAACAAACATCTGCATAATGAGCCTATATATTTAGACCTGGACCCTATAAGGTTCAAGCAAGTTTTAGGCAATATTCTGTCAAATGCTCTAAAATTCACCCCGAAAAATGGAGAGGTTAGCTTAAATTTATTTAGGATTGATGATCAAAAGACTCTAATAATAGAGGTTAAAGATACAGGGGTAGGGATAGAGCCAGACCTAATGAAGGATTTATTTGAACCCTTTAGACAAGCTGATTATAGCTTAACAAAAGAAAATAGTGGCTTAGGTATAGGATTAGCTATAGTTAAGGGGATTGTAGATTTACATGGAGGTTCAATAAAGGTGGAAAGCGAAGGTTTGGGAAAAGGAACCACTGTTATTATAGGTATGCCAATTGAATAAAAACAAAAATGTGCACATTTAAACTAGGCTCTAATAAAAAAATTAGAGCTTGGTTTATAACGAATAGGAAAGTCCCATTTAATGCACCGATAGTTGCTTTTGTTATATTAGGGTATAATAGATATATGGGCATTAATATTAAGCTAGGGGGATGAGGAAGTGAGAAAAAAAGCTTTTATTGTTATTTTACTATTAGCAGTATTACTAAGTGGATGCAAGAAAAAGGACAAGGGTAAGGTAGAGGAAGCAAATGATATAGAACAACCGGGTAATGGTTCAGAAGAGATTGAAGATGAACCTAAGAATGAAGCAGAAAAGGAAGCAAATATGACCATAGAAATCAAGCTAGAAAATCAAAAGCCCATATACTTAGTAGATGGCAATAAACTGGATGAAAATAGTGTCCTAAAGAAGGGGCATATTATTAAATTTGTATATGAAGGTCTGGAGGGATTTATAGCAGGTGAGGGGTTCAGGACCCTAAGCGAAACAAAGAATCTCTTTGTTGTGGAAAGTTCAGGAGATTTAAGTGTTTCAGTGGCTATAAAAGGAAATTTGCATAAATTTGATTTCCGCCTTGAGGGTAGCCAATCATCCATAGAGCTGGGAAAGTTTACCCAAGATGACTTAATTCTAAAAATAGATAAGAAAGACTTTGATATTTATAAAGGGCCATCCTACCTTATGGATTTACTTCCTAGCGGAAAAATAACAGAACATGATGTAGATACCATAGACCCAGAAGTAAGGTTTTTTGAATATGAAAAAGATGGAATAAAGTTTTATTATTATGATATACCCGGTGATAATACATTCAATGCCTTCGTGGAGGGCCTAACAGTAGAATCTCCAAAACACCCAACAAGCAAGGGCTTAACCATTGGGGATAGCTATGAAAAAATGATAGAAACCTATGGAGACTATAAAGATAAGTATGAAGACGGGAACCATGTATACTACTATTACTATCTAACGGATGTAGTAGATGAAATCAGGACATTTTCTTTAGTTTTTGACAAGCAGAAAAACAAACTAATAAGCTACTCTGTATTTGCTTCTGTATAATGTTGTTTGAGCTTAGGGGATGGTGAATTTATGTGTGGAAGATATTCTCTTGATAGGGATATAGAAGATTTGATTAAAAGATATAAGCCTAGTAAATCTATAAAAGATTTCACTAGCAATGATGAGATATTCCCAACGGACTCAGCCCCCATTGTTCTTAATAATGGAGAAAAGCTAATAGCTAGAATGAGCTGGGGATTTAAACCAAGCTATGCCAAACAAACCCTTATAAATGCTAGAGCAGAAACGGTAAATATAAAACCTACATTTAAAAACTCCTTCTATAATAGAAGATGCCTAATCCCTATAAGCAGTTTTTATGAGTGGCAAACCATAGATGGTAAGAAAATCAGGAAAAGAATATCCATACCAGGTCAAGATATAGTATCCTTAGGGGGCCTGTATGATGCCTTCAAGGACAAGGAAGGCAAGCAATATGTAGCCTTTACTATAATAACAACCCAAGCACTGGGAGACATGAAAGAAATCCACCATAGGATGCCCCTTATAATAGGCAGGGAAATGGAGGATGTATGGCTGGACAATAGTTATGGAGATATAAGTGAAATAGAGGGGTTACTAAGGCCCTATGGCGGGGAAGTAGAGATAATATAAGGAGGAGAAAAATGAAATTAGCCCATGTAACAATCAATGTTAGAAATATGGAAGAAAGTATAAAATTCTATAAGGAAATAGTGGGTTTACCTATAACCCTAAGATTTGATGCAGGTCCAGGAAGGGAAATAGTTTTCTTAGGTGAAGGTGAAACAAAGGTAGAACTAATCAAAGATGAAGGCCTAGATGATATAAATATTGGTGAAGATATAGCCATAGGTGTCGGCGTGGAAAATCTAGATGAAACCATGGAATTTATAAAAGAAAAGCAAATCAAAATCCAATCAGGCCCCTTCCAACCAAACCCAAATACAAGATTTTTCTATGTAGAGGATCCGGATGGATTGAAGGTGCAATTTATAGAGCAGAAATAATAAATTATAGCTAGAAACGTCTTATTATCAAGTTAAGAAAATAGAACCAATAAAAATCCAAGTGAGGTGGACTGGATGCTTACACCAACACAGAGAAACTTTAGAAAGCAGATGAAAGACCTTGAAAAGGAAGACAAAATACCCGATAGTTATAGACCAAGAAGGAAAAGACCAAAGCTTGTTAGGAGAATAAGTATTATCTCCCTCATATTCCTATTATGGAATAGCTTTGCTATATATACATGGTTAGCCCCTATATTTGGTTTGAATAGAAGTAAAGTATCTAGACCAAATAAGAATCCCTTATCTGCATTTAGTTCAAGTTCTAAGGAAAAAGGTAGACAGGGGCTACTTGTTACATATTTAGACAGGGGAAAAGATGTAGACCTCAAAATCAGCCAAATAATTGAAAAGATTAATGAAAATACTAGTGGGACAGTATATGAAAAAGATGATATATCCTCAGATGTAGGGGCTCTAGATAGCTTAAATAATTATATTTATACTATAGAGGATGAATTTAAGGATTTGCAATATATATATATTGAAAAAATATCCTTAACTAAAAAGATGCTTATGAACTTATTCTATGACCTGCCTATTGACAGTAGTGAGGAAAACTTGGTAAAGAAATGGTCTGACAACCAGCAAAGCCAAAGGGATGAAATTATTAGACTTTTTGACATATATAATATAGATTATCAGATAAAGGATGATGGGAGACTAAGCTACAGTTATTAATAAGATTATTAATAACATAATGGAGTTGAGTAATTTGTATGATATTCTACAAGGTCTTATAGCAATTATTCTGGTTATTATAACCCTTATCTTGAGGGATAGTGATAATAAATGGCTTGCATATATTGGATGGGCTATATTTATTTTGGCTAAATTAATCCATTGATAATAACAAGATCCTAATGTTATAATAAAATTAGTTAATGGGATAAATTTAATCTAAATCCACTTTATAGAAATATAAGGTGGATATTTTTATGTCTAGCTAGTAACTCCTCCCCAATAAAATTATATAAATTATACAAGCTTTCTTTCACCAAAGATTTGGACAAAGCATACTATATTTTATGGGGGGATTATATGAAAATTTGTATTGATGCAGGACATGGTATAAATACACCGGGGAAAAGAACACCCAGGTTTGAAGATGGTACTTTTATGAAGGAGTTTGAATTCAACTCAAAGGTTGCTGAATATCTAAAAGAAGAACTGATTAATTATAGGGATGTGGAAGTGGTATTTACCCATGATCATCCTAGTGGCATCACAGATGTTCCACTGAGAGATAGGACCAATATGGCAAATCGGATAAAGGCGGACTTGTTTATTTCCATCCATGCAGATGCCTTTGGAGATGGGCAAGACTTTAATTCAGCACATGGTTTAACCACCTTTGTCTATAATAAGGTTCCAAGAGTAACCTTAGAAATTGCAGAGGCTATTCATCAGGAACTTATCAGGGATACAGGAAGAAGGGACAGGGGAGTAAAAAGGGAAAACTTCCATGTTTTAAGAGAAACCACCATGCCAGCTGTTTTGATTGAGCATGGTTTTATGACAAACTTAGGAGATGCTACACTTTTAAGAAATGATTCTTTTAGAAGGAGATGCGGTCTTTCAATTGCAAATGCAGTTGCAGTATACTACAAGCTGGAAAAAAAGGAAGAAGACTATCTATACAAGGTCCAAGTTGGTGCTTTTTCTAAAAAGTCCAATGCAGATAGGCTGGCAAAAGAATTAAAAGAAAAGGGTTATAGTGTTTATATAATCAAAGAAAAAATAGGGGCTAACTAGCCCCTGTTTTTATACTCATAAGTCTTCGCATATATTGGAGGTTTTTGCTGAGGTAAGACCCTTATGTTTTTTTATAGCACCAGAATACACTAGGGCAAGTTTTGCAGATACTGGGCCCACTAGCTCATAAAGTACAGACGATGCTAGAATAATTGTCAATAGTTTATTTCCTATATCAGGGGTAACATCCTTTGGCCAAGAAAGGCTAAACCAATAGCAACTCCTGCTTGGGGTATAAGATCCAGCCCCAAATACTTCCTTATATCCTTATCCATATTTACAACATAGGACCCTAAATAAGCCCCTATATATTTTCCTATAATTCTTATTATAAAATATGCTACACCTGTTAGACCCAAGCTTGCCAGGACCCCTATATCTAGTTTCATACCAGATAGGATAAAGAAGAGAGAAAATATAGGCGGTGTAAATTCATTGATTTGATTGAATAACTCTATATCCCTAGTAATATTCATATAGGAGGCTCCATACACCATTGATGCCAGCAAGGGTGATATGTTGAACATGGAACAGATGGCTGTAGCAGTTCCTATTGCCCCTAAGAGCAAGGCAAAGCTCAGGTCCAAGCCAAATAGATAGTACATAAATATTGTAATCATAAATCCCGTAAGTAGGGATTCAAACAAGGTTACAATAATTGTTTTTTCACCTGATTTCTTAAAAATATCATAATTTAAGAACTTTCCCACATCAAAGGCAATGAAGGCTAGGGCTATATCTCCTAGAAAGTCCATATGATAAATTATCTCCATATTTAATAGGCTTAGGCCATAGGGGCCTATCAATATGCCTGCTAAAATATAGCCACTTACATCTGGTAGTTGTAGGAGCTTTGTTAGCCTGGTCATTAAAAATCTAGATAATAATATAATAGCTAAATACATCAAGATAATTGTTACATTGTTAAATTCTAGAAACATGAGATCACTTCCTTCTGTGGGATGATAATTAGATTTGATTAATTAGCCATCCTTTAGTATTATAGTATTACAAAGGAAGTATAAAGTATAATTATAATATTTTGCATAGTAATAAATAATCTTCTAGGATATATAAATAAGATTCTATTTTATATTTGAATGAAATAGTGTATAATAATCAATAACAATGATCAAGAAAAGTAATCATAAGAAGGTCTAAAGAGAGCTGGGGTTGGTGGGAGCCTGGTGATACTTATATGGTGAATGGACTTGTGAGTATATACCTGAATAAATAGGGTATGGGGTTAATCAGCCTTATTTGATTATAAGTAGGCCTATAGGCAATAAGAGTGGTACCGCGGAGTAAACCTTCGTCTCTATTTTGAGATGGAGGTATTTTTTATGGTCTAATATAGCTTGAGATTTTTAGAAACCCATGGCCTGGGGAGATACTTTGTATCAAAATATTTAGGTTAAAAATATAAAAAAGACAATGAAGGGAGAATAATCATGGAAAAAAAATCAGTTTTTAGTGGGGTCCAGCCCTCAGGGGTTTTGACCATAGGTAACTATATAGGAGCTATAAGAAATTGGGTAGAGCTTCAGGAGGAGTATGACTGTTATTATTGTGTTGTAGATATGCATGCTATAACCGTGCCCCAAGTGGCCAAAGATTTGAGGAAGAACACCTTAGATGTATTGGCCCTGTTACTTGCTTCTGGATTGGACCCTGATAAGGCTACCATATTTATTCAGTCTCATGTTCCGGCTCATGCAGAACTGGCCTGGGTCTTAAATACCATGACCTATATGGGGCAGTTAAATAGGATGACCCAATTCAAGGAAAAATCAAAAAAATCTGAAGAAAACTTAAATGCTGGCCTCTTTACCTATCCGGTTCTTATGGCTGCAGATATTTTGCTTTACCAGACTGAGCTTGTCCCGGTTGGAGAAGATCAAAAACAACACCTGGAACTAACTAGGGACTTGGCAGAAAGATTTAACAACAGGTATAGTGATACCTTTAATTTACCAGAACCTTTGATTAAAGAGTTTGGCGCCAGGATTATGAGTTTGCAAGATCCTGAATCAAAAATGAGCAAGTCAGATTCTGATGAAAATTCCTATATACTTTTACTAGATGATGAAAAGACTATAAGAAGGAAAATCAAAAGGGCTGTGACTGATTCCCTAGGTCAAGTTTCATTTAACAATGAGCAATTAGGAATTAAAAATTTGCTTAACCTATACCAGGCCTTTAGCAAGGAAGATATAGACTCTATAGTAAAGAAATATGAAGGCAAGGGTTATGGTGATTTCAAGGAAGATTTGGGTCAAATAGTAGTAGAAGGACTAAGACCAATCCATGAAAAATATGATTATCTTATGAAAAATAAGGACTTTCTAGAAAAGGTTTATAGGGAAGGGGCAGAAAAGGCTTCCTATAAAGCAATGAAAACTCTAAGAAAGGTTTACAGGAAAATTGGATTTGTATAGAAATAATAAAATCTCCCTAAATCAAGGGAGATTTTATTATTTCTTCATAGCTTTTTCTACAAATTCAGTATTAACGATTTTATCGTAGTCTGCCCTCTTGTCTAACTCACCTGCCAGCTCCATTATATCCATTAGATGGTTAAAACCATCCTCACTAATAAGCAGGTCAGGCTTCCAGCTATCCTGGTCCCTATATCTATCAATTAGGGCCATCAAAACATCATCTTCAGTATCAGGGAATTGGGGCTTAACTGCCTTTGCAATTTCCTCAGTAGATGAATTTTGCACCCAAACTAAACCTTTGTATAGGGCATTGGTAAATTTTTGGACCAATTCTGGGTCACTTTCCATGATTTTTTTGGTAGTGGAGTAGCCAGTATAAGGTATATAGCCACCTTCCCTACCAATAGAAGCAACAACATAGCCCTTGCCTTCTTTTTCTAGAGAACTGGCAACAGGTTCAAATAATGTAACGAAGTCTCCTTCTCCTGCTAAGAATGCTCCAGCCATAGCATCAAACTGCACATCTGTCCTTACCACTACATCTTCATCAAGTTTTAGGCCATGGGACTTAAGGACATATTCTAGGGTCATTTCTGGCATTCCGCCCTTTCTACCACCGATAATGGTCTTTCCCTTAACCTTGTCAAATGTAAAGTTGTCATCCTTTTCCCTGCCTACTAAAAAGGATCCATCTCTTTGGGTAAGTTGAGCAAAGTTTATAGCATAGTTATCCCTAGATTGATTGTAAACATAAACTGATGCTTCCAGGCCCATGAAGCCTATTTCTACCTCTCCACTAATTAAGGCTGCCATAACCTTATCAGCACCACCTCCATTTATAAGTTCAATCTCTAGACCTTCTTCCTCAAAAAAACCTTGTGTAATTGCTACATATTGAGGGGTGTAAAATAGTGAATGAGTTACCTCCATAAGCTTGACTTTTCTATTGGTGGTTTTGCTACATCCTGTAAATAACAAGGCAAAAACCAATACAAGAACTAAAAAAATACTAAGTTTTCGAAAACCTTTTGACATCCTATCACTCCTTGTATAATATAGTAATATAATACTTTTGTATAATGATATTCTATTCGAATATTTAGCAATGGTGACTAATATCAAGAAGGGAGATAGTCTATGAATATACCTAATTTGCTTACTACTTTAAGGATTGTTTTAGTCCCAATTTATCTAACAGCTTTCTTTTCAAATATGACAAATGGTATTATGATAGCAGGTGTAATCTTTATGTTGGCAGGAATATCAGATGTTTTAGATGGCTACATAGCAAGGAAATATGATATGACAACAAAATTAGGTAGTGTATTAGACCCCTTGGCAGATAAGCTGATGACCTTTGCAGTTCTTATTAGTTTTACCCATGCTAAGCTAATCTCATATTGGATCCCCTTAGCCCTTGGTATAAAGGAATTAACCATGATAATTGGAGGAGCAATTTTATACTTATTTAAGGGTAATCAGGTTATGTCCTCAAACAAATTTGGGAAAATTGCCACTATTTTTTTCTATGGGGCCACCTTATCTGTTATCTTCCACCTGCCAGAAATAATTATAAAGGGTCTCTTTTTTATAACTGTATTATTAAATCTTATTGCTTTTATAAATTATCTAAGCATATATCTATCTATTAGGGAAAACAAGGTATCATAGTTGACAAAGTTAGACTTTATTTATATAATTAGATAAATCTTTTATATTTTACTTTGATGAAGAGGAGTAAATGGATAACTTTTACAGAGAAAGGGTTCATGGCTGAAAGACCCTAGAGCAATGTCTATTGAAGGTAGCTTCTGAGTATTTAGGCTGAAAGTAAGTAGGCCTAAAGGGGAATACCCTTATATAGTTGAGTGCCATGGCCAAAGGTCATGGAATTAAGGTGGTACCGCGATTTAAACCCTTCGTCCTTAGAATAGGATGAGGGGTTTAACTATTTAAAAAACAAAAGAAAAGAGAGGTATATTATGATTGAAAATTTAGTAAAAACTTATAACCCCAAAGAATTTGAAGACCGTTTGTATGAGTTTTGGGAAGAAAATGGGCATTTTGTTGCCCATATTGACAAAGACAAGGAGCCATTTACCATAATGATGCCCCCACCAAATGTAACAGGGAGCCTTCATATGGGCCATGCCTTGGGCCATACTATTCAGGATATATTAATTAGGTGGAAGAGAATGGATGGATATGCAGCCCTATGGCTACCTGGCACTGACCATGCCAGTATTTCTACAGAAGCCAGGGTGGTTGATAAGATTAAGAAAGAAGGAAAGTCTAAAGAAGAACTCGGTAGGGAAGGTTTTTTAGAAGAAGCTTGGGATTGGACCCATAAATATGGAAATACCATCAAAAACCAATCAAGAAAGCTTGGGGTATCCTGTGATTGGACTAGGGATAGGTTTACCCTGGATGATAGTATGAGCCATGCTGTGGAAGAAGTGTTTATAAGGCTTTATGAAAAGGGCCTAATTTATAGAGGAGATAGGATAATCAACTGGTGCCCTTCCTGTATGACTGCCATATCTGATGCAGAAGTAGAACATGAAGATGTCCATGGCCATATTTGGCACATAAGGTATCCTATCAAAGATAGTGATGAATTTATTGTTATAGCTACTACTAGGCCTGAAACCATGTTAGGAGACCTAGCCATAGCTGTGCACCCTGATGATGAAAGATATAAGGATTTAGCAGGGAAAACTGCTATACTCCCACTAATGAATAGGGAAATCCCCATAATTCAAGATGATTATGTAGAGATGGAATTCGGCTCTGGTGCTTTAAAAATAACCCCATCCCACGATCCCAATGACTTTGATATAGGTGAAAGACATAATCTTGGTCAATGTATAATTATGAATGAAAATGGGACCATAAGTGAAAATGGTGGAAGCTATGCGGGCCTAGAAAGATATGAGGCAAGAAAAAAGGTGGTTGAAGACTTAATAGCAGGAAACTATTTAGTTGAGGTCAAGGACCATGAAAATGCTGTGGGTCACTGTGAAAGGTGTAGCACTGTTATAGAGCCATTGATTTCAAAACAATGGTTTGTAAAGATGGAAGAACTAGCAAAACCAGCCTTAGAAGCATATAAAAATGATCAACTGAAATTTATACCGGATAGGTTTGGAAAGGTATATGAAGACTGGCTTGTGAATATTAGGGACTGGTGTATATCTAGACAACTTTGGTGGGGTCATAGATTACCTGTCTATTATTGTGAAGATTGCGGGGAAATATTAGTAAGCAGGAAAAACCCTGAGTCATGTAGTAAATGCCAGAGTACAAATCTGTACCAGGATAATGATACCCTTGATACATGGTTCTCTTCAGCCTTGTGGCCTTTCTCAACCCTTGGATGGCCAGAAAAGACAGATGATCTAGACTACTTTTTCCCAACTGATGTGCTGGTTACAGGCTACGATATAATTTTCTTTTGGGTAGTTAGGATGGTCTTCTCTTCTATTGAACAAACTGGTCAAGTTCCCTTTAAGGATGTTTTCCTTACAGGCCTTGTAAGAGATAGTCAAGGCAGGAAAATGAGCAAGTCCCTGGATAATGGTATAGATCCACTGGAGGTTATAGATGTTTATGGTGCAGATGCTTTAAGGTTTACCCTAGTTACTGGCAATACTCCTGGAAATGATATGAGATTTTATATGGAAAGGGTAGAAGCCAACAGAAACTTTGCCAACAAACTTTGGAATGCTACAAGATTTGTTTTGATGAACCTAGATGAGGATATAAAAGAAATAAATATGGAAAAACTAGAAAATGAAGACAAGTGGATTCTTTCAAAGTTGAACAATTTAATTGAAGTAGTATCCAAGAATCTTGATAAATATGAAATAGGCCTTGCAGCTCAAGCTATATATGATTTTATTTGGGATGAGTACTGTGATTGGTATATAGAAATGGTGAAATCTAGACTTTATGGCCATGATGAGACTAGCAAAAGGACTGCCCAAGAAGTATTACTCTATGTTTTAAAAGATATAAACAAATTACTTCATCCCTTTATGCCCTTTATTACTGAGGAGATTTGGCAACACCTGCCTGGAAATGAAGAGCCACTTATACTAAGTGCTTGGCCAAAATATGATGAAGGATTTGAATTTAATAAGCAGGAAGAAGAAATTGAATATATAAAAACTGCAATAAAATCAATTAGGAATGCTAGGGCAGAAATGGGTATTGCCCCTTCTAGGAAGGCAAACATTATATTTATAAGTGAAGATGAAAAGATTAAGAAGATTATAAACAATGGCAGAAGATACTTTATAAACCTAGCTAGTGGAGATGAAATTCAATTACTAGAAAACAAAGAAGACTTAGGAGAGAATAATATGGTTGTGGTCTTGGATAAGGCAGAAGCTTATCTACCTCTTAAGGATCTGATAGATTTTGAAAAAGAAATGGAAAGGTTAGAAAAAGAAAAATCTAAGTTAGAAGAGGAGCTAAAAAGGGTAAATGGTAAATTGTCCAATGAAAGTTTTATATCAAAGGCTCCAGAAAAAATCATCAATGAAGAAAAAGATAAAGAAAAGAAATATGAAGATATGATGGAGAAGGTATTGGAAAGCATAGAAAATATAAAAAATATAAATAAGGTGGAATGATGATGAATTACTCTGAAGCTATCGCTTATATAAATGATAAGGATAAGTTTGGATCTAGGCTAGGCTTGGATTCTATAGGTAAACTTTTGGAGTTTTTGGGCAACCCTCAAGATGGTTTAGAGATAATACATGTGGCAGGAACCAATGGTAAAGGCTCCACATCATCATATATTTCTAACTGCCTAATAGAGGCAGGCTATGATGTAGGCCTCTTTACTTCTCCATACTTAGAAAGATTTAACGAAAGAATACAAGTAAATGGAGTGGATATTCCTGATGAAGATTTAGGCCGTATAACAAGCCTAATAAAAATAGCAGCAGACAAAATGCTAGATGAAGGTTGGGAACATCCCACAACTTTTGAAATAGTTACTGCTTTGGCTTTTGCTTACTATGCAGAAAAGGCTCCAGACTATGTAGTTCTAGAGGTAGGCCTAGGAGGAAGATTCGATTCCACAAATATTATAAAAACTTCTTTGGCATCGGTTATAACCACTATAGATTTTGACCATATTAATGAGCTGGGGGATACACTAGGAAAGATTGCCTATCAAAAAGCGGGAATTATAAAGGAAAATGGCCTGGTAATATCCTATCCTCAAAAAGAGGAAGCCAAGGATGTAATTAAAGAGGTTATAAGGGATAAGCAGGCTGAAATCCATATTAGCCCCGATGTAGATATAGTTGAGGAATCTAGTTCTGGTAGTGTATTTAACTATGAATACGGTGATGAAAGATTGGAAAATCTTAAAATATCCATGCTAGGACATTATCAAAATTATAATGCTGCCTTAGCGGTAACCACCCTGCTTGTATTAAGGGAAAAAGGTAAAATTAATATAGAAAATAGGCACATCTACAGTGGACTTAAAAAGACAAAATGGAATGGTCGTCTGGAACTTCTAAGGGTAAATCCAGGCTTCCTAATAGATGGGGCACACAATATGCAGGGGATTAGAAACCTTGCCAGGGCCTTAAAACTGTTTAACTATAGGAAACTTATATTGGGAATTGCAATCCTTAAGGATAAGGATGTAGACCATATGGTGGAAGAATTGGCAGGAATGGCTGATATGATTGTAGTAACAGAAGCAAATATCCCAAGAAAAATGGAAGCTAATGAATTGGCAGAAAGAATCAGCAAGTATAATAAAAATATATATATTGAAAAGGATATTAAAAAAGCAGTAGAGAAATCCCTGGAATTAGCTGAAAAGGACGACTTAATAATATTTGGAGGTTCTCTCTACCTTATAGGCGATGTTAGGACCATTGCAAAACTTCTGTAGTCTCACCTACAGAAGTTTTTTCTTGGAAACTTTTCACTCTTATATCTACTTTAGCATAAATTGTATATATGGATGGGGGTGTAAAATTGCTTTCTAAGAAAATTATCACTACAAACTTTAGGGATGATAGTATAAGTATTATAAGTGAGGTTTATCCTTTCAAAACTTATACCTTGTATATAAATAAAATCCTTAACAATGATTATGAAACTCTGGACCAAAAGGGCCCCATTGATTTATTTATGGATAAAAAGGAAAAGTTATTGCTAGTCAATGCTCTAAATGACTCCTTAATTAAGATTGATATAAAATCTGAAAAATTGATCTCCTTTATTAAGCTAGGTAGGTATCCTTCAAATATAAGGATATTTTCTGATAAAATATATGTAATTAATTCAGATTCCAACTCACTTTCAATTCTTGATGAGAAGACCATGGAAAGTATAGAAACTATTTCTTTGGGAAACAACCCTAGTTCAATAGAAATAGATGAAATCTATAAAAGAATCTATATAAGTAATTTTGAAAGCTACTCCATTAGTGTATTGGACTTTAATGGGGGGTTACAAGAAATTAAAATCCCTGATAAACCCTTGAAAATTAAAATCTCAGATGAAAACATATACATCTTATCTATAATTAACAATTCTGTTTACAACAAAAGTAGACTTATGGCTATTGATAGAAGAAGCATGAAAAATACCTGGTCTATAGAATTAGATGGATTGTTTTTCGATCTTGTAAAAGTTGCTAAATATGATATTTTTTATCTAATAAATCCGGAAGATAGATTTCTTTACAGTTTTAATGAAAGGGGTAGGAGACTAGAAAAATCAATTTTCTTAGGAGGATTACCTAAAAAAATATTATATGATGGTGAAGAAAATATTTATATTAATGATATATCTAATAATGAGGTTCTGGTTGTTGATATAAATAAATGCTTGGTAGTTCATAGGTTAAAGGTGGGAAAAGAGCCTCACGGGCTCCTTCTACTTTAAATCCTTTTCAATAAATAAATTCATAATACTAGCATAAATAGAATCTGGGTCATCTTTCCAGGCCTGGGTTATTTGCTCCGCCTGTTTTGCAGAAGGAAGGCTTAAATATAGAGAAAAAAGAACCTCCTCTTTTTCTACCAGTTTAAGGTTTACCATGTACTGACTATCTTCCTTTTCATAGTATTCTGCAATTATCTGTGATTCCTTTTTCTTTTTTTCTTCCTCAAGTTGGAAGTCTGATACTAACTGATTTTTAATTTTAGAAGGAATCTTTGATTGGAAATATCTTAAGGATTCTTTTCCTTTTTCTGTAGCCCGGTATTTTTTATCCCTTACTACTTCTATAAAGCCTGCTTCTAACAGCTGGTCAATATATTCCTGGATTAGGAAATAATTAAGTAGATTTCTATCAAGTATATATTCTGTAATTTGGTCTTTATTAAAGGCATATGGTGATTTATCAATTATATATAGTAACAACAACTTGTTTTGTGCTAGTTCTTCACTGCTATCCTGAAACATAATTTCACCCTTTTCAAAATATTTATATAATACTATTATACAAAAAGGAGAAGTGGATTTCCACTTCTCCTTAAATTTATTTACCTGCCAATTGATCTTGAGCTGATTTAACCAGGTTTCTTACCATATAACCACCTACATATCCATTTTCACGAGAGGTAAGATTACCCTTATCTATACTATCATAATTTGGAAAACCAAGTTCCTTTGCGATTTCTAGTTTCATTTGGTCCAGGGCTGCCTTAGCTTCTGGAACAACTAATCTATTACTATTGTTGTTAGTCATAGATATCCTCCTTTCCAATAACAAAAAAGTTATTGTATCAATAATATAACCTTTAATTTTAAATATAAACAGGTAAAGATTTATGTAAAAAACATTTTTTTGAAATTTTAAAGCTAGTAATAATAAATCAAAACCAGAATAACTATAGTATTATAAGGAAAACTTTTTGGCCCTGGAGGTGTTTAAATGAAAAGAGAAAGCCATTACTACTTTACTTATAGATTAGTTATAATACTCTTCACCCTAGTATTAGCCTTAACCATACACTCCATAAATATAAACTATGGAATAATCAATGCTTTTTCACCTACTAAAGAATTGCCTATATATAGTGTTGAGACTGATGAAAATAAGATAGCAATTTCTTTTGATGCGGCTTATGGTGATGAATTTACCCTGGATATATTGGATACACTAGATAGGTATAAAATAAAATCCACATTCTTTTTAGTTAAGTTTTGGATAGATAAGTTCCCTCATAGGGTTGATGAAATCTACAAAAGAGGGCACGAAATCGGTAACCATTCTGCTACCCACCCAAATATGAGCCAATTAAGTGCTGATAATATGTCAAAAGAGCTAAAGGAGACTGCAGATGAAATTTTTAAAATTACAAAAACAAAACCTAATCTTTTCAGGCCTCCTTATGGTGACTATAATAATCTTCTAATCCAAGTGGCAAGGGAAAACGGCTACTACACAATTCAATGGGATATTGATAGCCTGGATTGGAAGGAATTGGGGGTTCAACCAGTAGTGGATAGGGTGGTTAGAAATCTAGCTAAGGGATCTATAGTATTATTCCACAACAATGCAAAATATATAAAGGAATATTTACCTCTGGTAATAGAGAAAATACTAGCAGAGGGCTATGAAATAGTTCCTGTATCGGAATTAATCCATAAGGATAATTTTGAAATGAATAACAATGGAAGACAGATACCTATTAAGTAACTATACTGGAGAGATTTAATGGATAAAGAGATAATTTTTATTGGTATAATAGAAGAAGGATTTAACAAATATACTTTAAATTTTCTTGATAGGTTTTTAACCAAATATGGGTTTGATTTAGTTTATAAAAATTCCAGGGGAATCATAAATTTCTACAGCAATAAACTATCCCAGCTTGTAATAATAAATATGAATAAAAAAAACTTAGAATCTTATGGGATAATTGGCCTGGAACCGGATATATTACTTATAGATCAATTGGATGAAATAGGATACAATTCAAGTTTATTTTCAAAAGAATTTGCAAAATGTAAGTATTATATAATTAACTCTGATGATGAAAATTGGACATCACTGGGACTGGAAGATATAGAAGGGATAGTAGTAACTTATGGATTTAATTTAAAATCTACCATCACCCTGTCATCATACAACATTGATTCTACAACTAAGGCCAATATATGCCTACAAAGGGACCTAATTACTATAGGGGGTAAGAAAATTGAACCTTTTGAATTTACCCTAGAAATTGATTGCAAAATGAAGGACAATATATATCCCTTAATCGGCGTAAGTGCCCTGCTCCTAATACTTGGGTACAAGGATGAAAATATTAAAATTATAAATTGAAATCATAAAAGGTAATGGTTAAAAAGCCCATTACCTTTTATGATTTTATCATATTATAAAATCATAAAGAATACAATATATGGATTAGAAACATATGAATAAGGGGGAATATATATGTCAGAAAAGTATGAAGATACTAATACAGTCCAGATTGTAGGTATAGTTAGTAAGGAAAAGGAATTTAGTCATGAAATGTATGGAGAAAAGTTTTATAATATGGAGGTAGAGGTTCCTAGGTTGAGTGAATCCATGGATTTATTACCTGTTACAATTTCTGAAAGATTACTTCTGAATTTGGATATCAAACCGGGGATAAATGTGATTATAAGGGGGCAGTTAAGATCCTATAATAGATTTGTTGATTCTTATAACAGATTAATTTTAACTATATTTGCTCGGGAAATAAAAATTCCAGATGAAATAGATCTGGAAGAATTAAGAAAAAAACCTAATGAAATCTTTTTAGATGGGTATATATGTAAGAATCCTGTATATAGGGTTACTCCCTTTGGAAGAGAAATATCTGATATCCTACTGGCTGTAAACCGGGCCTACAACAAGTCAGATTACATACCCTCCATTGCTTGGGGTAGAAATGCTAGGTTTTGCGAAAATCTTCTTGTTGGGGACCATATAAGGATATGGGGACGAATACAAAGTAGAGAATATCAAAAAAGGTCCAATAAGAATGATATAGAAACAAGAATGGCCTATGAGGTTTCTATTTCCAAGCTTGAATTCATTGAAAATGATAATAATAGACAGGAAATTGAAGAATAGGAAGGATAAGAGAAAAAATGAATGCAAAATTCATAATAAGTGTTATAATATTTATAATACTCATTAGTCTTCAATATACACTAAATTTGATTCTTAAGGAATTAAGAGATATAAGGAGGTATATTGAAAAACAAAAAAATATTCACTAAAGATGAAGGGAGAGAATGGTTTGGGAATGGACAGAAAGGAAAGGGCACTGTTTACTAGGGAAGAAATAGATAAGAGAGTAAAGGAATTGGGTAAAGAAATAAGCTCCAGATTTAAAGAAAAGGACCTGGTAGTGGTATCCTTACTAAGGGGGAGCTTTATCTTTGCAGCAGACTTGGTAAGAGAGTTATCAATTCCTGTTGAGATAGATTTTATAACGACTTCAAGTTATGAACATTCTGAAACATCCACAGGACATGTGGAAATAGTCCATGATCTAAGGGCAGATATCAAGGGACGAGATATACTTATAGTTGATGATATTATAGATTCAGGTCATACAATCAAGGAAGTAATTGAACACCTTAAGAAAAAAGAACCAAATTCAATCAACATCTGCGTAATGTTAGATAAACCTAGTAGAAGGAAGACAGATATTTCACCAGACTATACAGGTTTTGAAATCCCAGATGTATTTATAGTAGGCTATGGCTTGAATTATGGGGATTTTTATAGAAATATTCCTTATATATTTACATTTGATTAAAAACTGCACCTACATTAGCCTGTAGGTGCAATTTTATAAAGGAGGAGACATGGATAGTATAAAAAGACCCAAAATATTTGAAACCAATCTTTTATTCCTTGCCTTGTCAATAGTCTTGCTTTTCATAGGGGCTATGGTTCAAAGTAGGGAGATATACTCTGGACTCTTAATTACTGAGTATATACTAGTACTTTTGCCCAACCTATTATACTTAAAATTAAAGGGAATTTCGTTAAAAAGGGCCCTAAGGTTAAATAAAATAAGTTTTAAAAATATAATTTTAGTTATATTGATTACAATCTTTGCTTATCCACTTGTGGCTTTTATCAATGCAATTTTTTTAAGTATTATTAGTATATTTAGAGAAGTTTATCCTAGTACAGTTCCAGTTCCAGGAGATGATATCCAGTTTATCTATAGCTTCTTTGTCATAGCCATATCGCCAGGCATATGTGAAGAAATAATGTTTAGAGGGACCATCATGGCTGCCTATCATAAACTAGGTCCAAAGAAAAGTATTATAATAAGCGGTCTACTATTTGGAATTTTCCATTTTACAATATTAAACTTTGTTGGCCCAACACTTCTAGGCCTACTATTTGGTGTTATGGTCTATAAGACTAACTCAATCTATTCATCCATCATAGCCCACACACTAAACAATGGTATAGCAATTAGTTTATTATTTCTTTTATCTAAATATGGTCATGTATTAGATAGCCTGCCATCACAAGAAGGTTTGGATCCTGTTCAAGCAGGTAAGAGTATAATAATAATCCTAATTATAATAATACTTTGTGCTTTTATAGTATTTAAATTAATAAAAAGACTATCAAAACCTGTAGAAAGATATGAGTATGATGATTATATAGACTATGGCTATGTAGACCATGCTAGAAGTATATTTGATTATATACCTGTGTTGATTAGTTTTATAATTTTTATTTATATAAACTGGAGATTTGTCCTTATATAATATCTATAAGAATAAAATTTGCATATCTCAACATAATAAGAAAACAAAGACCTAAGAATTATTATAATGATTCTTTACAAAGATGATATGGAGGGATATTGTGAAAAGGTCAAGAAAAAAGAAGAAAGAACTAACTAAGGATGATATTTTGAAGTTGGAGATAGCCGGTGAACTAGGCTTACTAGATAAGATAGAGGAAAAGGGCTGGGCAGGCCTAACTGCCAAAGAATCTGGTAGAATTGGTGGCCTAATGGCTGCTAGCAAAAAGAAAGAAGCCTTAAAAAACAAATAATAAAGGTAAGGAAGAAGATTTATGTATAAAGATTTTGCGAGACTTTACGATGAATTAATGGATGATTTTGATTATGAAAATTGGTTTTCTTATATAAGAGATATATTTAATAAATATAAGATTAGGCCAAAAACAGTTTTGGAAATGGCTTGCGGGACAGGAAATCTGTCCTTGAATTTAGCCAAGGAGGAGTACAAGCTCACCTGCTTTGACCTATCTGATGAAATGCTTTCTATAGCACAAAAGAAGCTAAAAGGTTTTAGGAATGTAAAATTATTTAAGCAGGATATGACAGAATTTAATCTTAAAACCAAGTATGATTGTATCCTATCTATTTGCGATAGTATTAACTACATATTAGATGAAGGAAGTTTGGAAGCAGTCTTTAAAAATGTTTATGATCATTTGGAAGATGATGGGATGTTTATTTTTGATATTAATTCTATGTATAAAATTAAGGATATAATAGGAAACAATATTTTTATTGAGGATAGGGATGATATATTTTATATTTGGGATAATAAATTTGATGAAGAAACAAATATATGTGACTTTCTTCTTACCTTTTTTTATGAAGATGGGGATGGCTTGTTTAGAAGGGCAGATGAATTTCACCAAGAGAGGGCCTATAGTGTAAATCAGATAAAAGAGGCCCTTGAAAAATCTGCTTTCAAATCTATAGATGTTTATGAAGCCTTTACTTTTTCAGAAATCAAGGATAATAGTGAAAGAATTAACTTTGTTGTGAGGAAATAAAGAAATAAGCTGGATATTTTCCTGCTTATTTGGGAATATTATTGACATAAGAGGAAGACTTGTGGTAACATGCTATATCTTGACTTTTGCAGCAAAAGAGCAAAAAATAACCCTGTAACCTTTGCAAT
>CAZFIO010000015.1:0-22602 GCA_964519585.1 uncultured Tissierellaceae bacterium | reverse complement strand
AGCTGATAAGTTGGGATGGTCCTGTAGAAAGAGTTCTATTGTATCCAAGTCTAGATAAAAGGAACCCCTTAAGGCTGCTATAAGCTTTATTTTATCCCTATAGTCTAGGATGGCATCAAGTAAAAGAAATAAATTGATTAGCTCCCTGGTGTCTGCTAGGCTTTTTTCCCCAGCCAGCAGGGCTGGAATCCCTCTATTCTTTAGGGCCCTAAGGTAAATCCCCGTCTCATCATTAGTTTTTGTTAGTATCATTATATCTTTTGCTTCAATACTTTTGTTTATGTTTATATATTCATCCTGATCCTTGCCTAATTCATTTGGACCCCTCTTTTTCTTATCTACAGTAAAATAATTATTAACTATATCATCCACAAGTTTTGCCACATATTCTTCTTCATTTATACTGCCCTCATCCCTACTGGTATTGTAGGAATATATACCCTGTAAATGGGTCTTGTCATGAAGAAAATCATCCTCTACAGGCCTATCATCCCATAGACTAAGTATGCTCTTAAAGCCTGCCTGTTCATTGCTGGCATCCTCTTGGAATCCAAAACCATCCTGCCTATATTCAAAGGTATCTTCCACCCAGGAACAAATGTCATCTGATGACCTAAAATTTATATCCAAGTAAGCCACTTGTCCATTTCTTTCTATGATTTCCTTGACCTGATTATAAATAGTAATGTCAGCCCGCCTAAACCTATAAATAGACTGCTTAGGGTCCCCTACTACAAAAAGGGAACCAGGCCTCGGTAGGCAATCCTCCCAGTGTTTGTCCTTATTAAATTCCCCGCTATCAGTTAAATGTAAGAGTAGTTCGGCCTGCATTGGGTCAGTATCTTGGAATTCATCTACATAATAATGCTTATACTTATTTTTAAAATGCAACCTGGCTTCTTCTGATCCTTTTATTAGTTTGGAAGCCCTATATAATATATCATTAAAGGTTAGCTTTCCATTAAATCTTTGCTCCTTATGGTCTTTTGCTAGATTTATAAAGTCAACAAGGCTGTTATAGGCTAGGTTATTTAACCTATGGTGAATATTGAAGATATAAGTAAAAAAATCTACATAATCTTGACTTGTATTAAGATCCTTATATCCAGCCTTCATTATAGCTTCATAGGTCTTTTCCGAATCTAAATCATATTTCCTAGCCTCCTTTAAAATATCAAACATGCAACTATGAAAATCTTGTCCTTCCAAGATTTCCTTGAATAATTTACCAATATTTGAATTCAGCTTAAAGGCATCAGCCTTCAATCCACTATATTTACCCTTTATTGCCTCAAGGTCTTTTGAAATGCCCATCAGATCATCATGGGTCCTATGGAAACCTACAAATTTTATATCAGGATTTTTCATAGCCAAGATAGCTTCTTCCCTTAATCTTCTATAGTCTATATTGAAGGCTTTAAGTGAATCTACAAGAGGCTTATATTCTCTTTGCTTATTCCTTAAGAAATCAAACCATACCTGGTTTAAAAAATCTTCCTCATCTTCCATTATTTCATAGCCAGGAGTTAAATCTGCCTCAAAGGGCATTTCTCTTAAAATTAAATCACAGAAAGAGTGGATAGTCCCTGTGAAGATTTCATCAATAGCTTCTAGCCTTTTTCCAGTCTCTTCATCCTTTTCTTTCTTTAAGTATTCTAGGGCTTTTAGCTGGATTCTTTCTGCCAATTCTGTAGAGGCAGCCTTGGTAAAGGTAATAGCCACTATGGAGGAGGGCTCAGTCCTGGACTCTATGATTTGATTAAGGATTCTTTCAACAATAATGGTGGTTTTTCCAGCACCTGCTCCAGCCTCCAAGAGATAGCTTGTGTCAAAATTGTTCATTATCTTATCTCTTACTTCTTGCTCATTTTTTATTGCTTCTTCCTTAGTCATAGGCCTCCCCCTCTCCTAGATTATCATTCTTTATCTGGTCCGTCATACATATGGCCCCATAGTCACAATACTTGCAGCGCAGAAAGTCATCAGGGTCATAAATCACGTTTTTATCCTCTTTTATAATATCCAAATCCAGCAGGTATCTGATTCTTTCTTCAATTACCTCTTCATATTTCTTATCTAGTCCTATATTTATAAGGGACTTATCGTCATCCCCTTGGAATATATATAAAAAGTTACTAATTTCAGCATCCTTATATCCATCTTCCCTGGCCTTAAGGATATTTTCAAAGGCCTTGGCATAAATATAGGCCTGAAACTTATTTGTTTCAGAGTAGTCTAACTCCTGATTTTTCCCCCTACCAGTTTTCTTGTATAGTCCCTTTTCAAAATTTACCTTGCTACCTGTTTTATAGTCAACAATTCTTAGAAGATTGGGTCTGTTTTTATTTACATCAATCCTATCTATGGATCCAATAACATCAAGCTCTATATCACCAATTTGAATTGTTTGCTTGTCCAGCTTACCAAATTCCTTGTTGTCCTTGTTTTCATCTAGACCAAATGCCAGTTCACAGACCAAGACATCCCATTCCTGATCTTGTCTTTCCCTCTCTACAATATTGTAGCAAATTTGAAATATCTCTTCCTTTTCCCTTATATATATTTCCTCAACTGCATAGGGTATATCTTCAAGGGTTTTTTCACATATATCCTCACATATTTGTCTTAGCTTTTCATTTCTTCTTTCCTCTTCTTCCAGCTGGAAATATTCATTCAAAATTTCATGAACCACCTTGCCTCTATTTAAACCGTCTAGCCACCTGTCTACCCTTACTTCTACATCATCTAGAGGCTTGAGATTAAGTTTATATCTTAAATAGGCCTTTCTTGAACAGGTAGCCAGAACCTCCAAGCCTGTCCCAGACTTAACCAGGTCCCTACCAAGTATTATAGATGCTTCAGTTTTTACTGGGTCCACATGCCTATATAGGTCTTTCAACTCAGTATAAATTTGAGATGGACCCTTGTTTTTTACATCTATGGTATCAAAATTGGAGTAGCCTATAGATATATTGTCAAAGTTACCTGTAAGTAGTTCCCTAATTTTGTATTTCTTGTACCTATAGGATTCCTTAGCAAAGGAAAGATTATTGGAGATTTCCTTCCTCATGCTATCTAGAAGGATTGGAGATTCCATAACCTTATTTGACAAGGAATCACTATCAAGCCCTATGAGATAAAGGTTCTTTCTTCCAGTATAACCAGCATCATTAAAGCTGGTGGCAAATACGTGCCCTGGTTGGGGTTGAGCCCTTAGGATCCTTTTCTTTTTGATATAAGATAGGATAATATTGAAGTATTCTGATTTCCCTATCTCCATATCTAAACTTTCCAGGCTAGCCAAAACGCCTAGGACTTCTGTTTTAGCTGCCCCATCATATTTGTTTAAATTCCTAACATACTTGTTAATAATTCTTGTTAATTTAGGAATATATTGGTCTAATTTAAAATTGTTCTCCTGGGGAATAGCCATAAACAAATCATTGAAGAATTCACTTAGCCATAGTCTTCGACCCCTTGAGTACTGGTTCAACTCTCTTAATTCCTCACCTTCTGGGTCCAAAATTCTTCTGTAATTTTCCCTACCAAATACTAGCTTGCTTCTTACCAATTCCTCATAAATTGAAAGGGGTGAAACTTTTCCTTTGATTTCACTTTCCAAGCCTATTTTAACATCCCTATTTATAAAGATAGGCCTTAGTTCCTTTATACTATAGTAGTTTTCTGCCCAGGAAAACAAGGCCTCTATAAACCTATAGGTGCTGGAAGATTCAATACCCAGACCTTGGCCAAAACCTATAGGGATAGCCTCCTTTTCAAACTCTATATTAATCAAGTCTGCATAAGAACTATGGGTATAGGCAATAACAAGATCATCCATTTTTATACCCCTTGATAAGATATCATTGATTATGTAATTAATTTCATTTTTACTTCCATAGGCCTCATAAAAATTGATAGATTTGTTTTCCTGATTTTCAATATTTATATGGTCTTTGAAATAGTAGTTCTTTGGTTTATTGTTTAGGGATTTTACAGGCATGATTATCTTTGTTGCATTCTTTTGTGTAAGTTTTTCTAAAAGGATTCTTTCTGCACTTTCAAACTCTATATTATAGGCAAGACCAATTTTTATTTCTTGATATATTTTTATTTCATCCAGCTGGCCTGCCTTTACTATAACATCATAATAGTCCATGGCATTTAAATCACTTAAGGTCTTTTGGTATTCCTGATAAATAATATCAAGATTTTTTTCTTTTGGAAAATCTTCTATACCACTATGTTTTAATTCCCTTATAACCTTATAGACTTCTTCTCCAGTCCTTATATCAATTAAGCCTTCCTTAAAGAAAAAATTCTCTGGGTCCTTCCTGTATAGGTCCTTAAGTATCTGTATAATTAAAGAACTTCCTAGTATATTGTCAATTACTAAAATATCTTCCTTTAAAATAAACTCTTGACAAATTTCAAAGGCAAGTCTTTCTAAGCCTATGGGCCTAAGGTTCAAAGCCCTATGTCCTTCTAGGCTAAGCCTGTTAATCATTTGAAGACCAATAGATCTAGAAGGAACTATAAAAATCTTTTCATCCAGTAAATACTTATTGCAAAATTCCCATAACTCCATACTTTCCATAAAATACCCCCATTTAAATATAGTGAATAGCGAATAGGTATAAAAAGGCCCTTTTAATAAATTATATCAAAAGAGCCTCTTGAAATCTTCTTTTATCCCTGGTTTTCTTTTGCTGCTTTTATAAAATCCTTGAAAAGTGGGTGGGTGTTTGTAGGTCTGGATTTGAATTCTGGATGAAAGATTACTCCCATATACCAAGGATGGTCCTTAAGTTCTATTATTTCAACCAACCTATCATCAGGAGATATGCCTGAAACAACCAATCCCTTTTCTACCAGTTCATCTATGAATTCATTATTGACTTCATATTTATGCCTATGTCTTTCATAAATAATTTCTCCATCGTAAATCCTATGAGCCATGGTACCCTGCTCTAGCTTACATGGATATAGGCCTAGCCTCATATTGCCATTGGTAGACTCCAAATCTTTTTGCCCTGGCTCCAAGTCTATAACCGGGTACTTGGTCTCCCTATCCCACTCAGTAGAGTTGGCTTCCTTCATTCCTGCAATATTTCTAGCAAAATCAATAAGAGCTAGTTGCATACCCAAAGATATACCTAAAAATGGTATACCCTTTTCCCTAGCATACTTTATAGCAGCCAGTTTTCCTTCTACACCCCTATCTACAAAGCCTCCAGGAACCAGAATCCCATTAAGTCCCTTAAGAAGTTTATCACTATTGTCATCATTTAATTCCTCAGCTTGAATCCAGCGGATATCCACATCAACAGCATTTTCTATGCCTCCATGCTGCAAAGATTCAACAACAGATATATAGGCATCCCTTAACTCTACATATTTTCCAACTAGTCCTATGCTTACCTGGCCCTGGATTTTCTTCATTTTATCCAAAAGTTCATACCAATGGCTTAGGTCAAGCTGACCACATTTCAGATTAAGGTGTTCTATAGTCAGTTTTGCTAGTCCTTGTTCTTCCATCTTTATGGGTAATTCATATATGGATTCAGCATCAGTACTTTCTATAACTTCACTTGGATCTAAGTCACAAAAAAGAGCAATCTTTGACTTCAAATCCTCATCCAGCGGTTTTTCTGCCCTACATATCAATACATCTGGCTGGATTCCAAGTCCCCTTAATTCTTTTACACTATGTTGGGTTGGCTTGGTTTTTAGTTCTCCCGCCTTTGATAAATATGGAACTAGAGTAACATGGACATACATTACATTTTCTTTGCCAACATCATATTTTATCTGCCTTATGGCCTCAATAAATGGTAGTGATTCGATGTCACCAACTGTTCCACCAATTTCAGTAATTACTATATCTACATCCCTGTCCTTGGATGCCCTTATAATCCTTTCTTTCAACTCATTGGTTATATGGGGAATTACCTGGACAGTCCTACCATCATATTCGCCCTTTCTTTCCTTATTTAATACGGACCAATAAACCTTACCCGTAGTAACACTACAGTTTTTATTTAAACTTACATCAGTAAACCTTTCATAGTGACCTAAATCCAGGTCAGTCTCAGCACCATCATCTGTGACAAAAACTTCACCGTGTTGGTAGGGACTCATGGTTCCAGGGTCTACATTTATATAGGGGTCAAATTTCTGCATAGTTACCTTTAGGCCTCTACTTTTTAAGAGTTGTCCTAGACTAGCAGCTGTAATCCCCTTGCCTAATGATGAAACAACACCACCAGTTACAAAAATATACTTAGTTGGCATGATCTTTCTCTCCTTATTTCTTGCTTTTAATGAATATTATTTTATATCAAGTAAAATAATTAGTCAATTGGAAAGTCTAATTCTGGGGGAGGAAGGAATTGGCTCCTTAATGGGCCCTAGGCTTGGGCTTGTGCGGTTGACAAGCATTTTGTTCAGACCCCTAATATATTTTGACTGATAATTTATAATATACTATAATAAATATAATGAAAAACAAAGGTGGTAAGAATATGAAGCAAAAACTGGCTCTTTTATTGGCTATTATTTTTATATTGGCAGCCCTTGTTCCAGTTTTAATAGAAATTATAGGATTAATTTAAAACCCTCAGATTTGAGGGTTTTTGTGTTAATTATAATATACCTTTTTTTATTTATCTACATAATATTTAACATATTTTTCATCCCATGAACCATCAATTTTATAATTCAGGCTATTAATAATTGGTTTCTCGGAAATTGCTTTTGCTGCTCTTGCTTTCTCGCCTAAAATAGAAATTTCAGAGTTTCCATTACCATTCAAGGTTAACTTGCTTACTCCAATTAAATCACTTCCATTAACCTTTTCAATTAGACAGATATTGGCAAAGCTAGTGTCATTAAGGGTTAATACACCCTGAATACCCCTAATGTATCGATTAGGCATCTTACTTTCTCTTTGTGAAACTATGCTTAAACTTCCACCTCTAGATATTACTGTATTTGCATTTATAGCTGATGCGTCTCTATCATCACCATTACTTTTATTGTAAATAATATTTATACCTACTCCCCTTATCTCTAAATTTTTAGTTTCTATAGCATGATTACCCCTTGAATCTATGTTTAGTACCCCTTCACCCTCTATGGTTATACCCCCTGTGAAGTAAATCCCTACACTCTTTCCAGAACTGATAGTGTTTTCTCCAATAACCTTGATATTAATATTCTTTAAAATACTAGAATACTGACTTATCTTGCCACTTTTATAGCCATTCATAATCAAGGTGTTTGTTTCATCAATCCAGGAGAGAGTAGGATAATTCTTAATTTTACCATTAGGTTTCAGATCTACCTTTTCAATTCCGTTATCATTTTCTATAATAATACACTTTTCATTCCAGTAGGCATTTAAGATTATATCATTATTAACTATATCAGTCTCTATCTTGAAATCATTTGGACTCTTTGTTCCCCATGCAATAAAATTATGAAATGGTAAAATAGGCTTCTCTAGTTGTATATCTAATCTTTTCCCTGACTCAACCGATATCACTATATCCTCACTTGAACCATTGAGACTGGCACCATTTAAGTTGAATGTTACCTTATGGTATACAACTATTTTCACAGTATATTTTTCTCTTCTTCCATCCTCAGCAGTAACTACAAAATACCAAATACTTCCCTTATCTTCCTTTCTAAATTCGCCAACTTTCGCATGAGTATCCTTTGTTTTTATCTCAAAACTTTCTTCAGTCAAACTTTCTAAATCAACTTTATCATGGAATTCTACTCTGAAAATACTAGGATCATCAGTTGCTTCTGCATGTAGTCCATCTACCTTTATATAGGCTAGGCTAGTATCGCTAGATTTAATCCTTTCCCATTTTGCAAATAGGGTTATAAAACCTTTTACTTTATCCATGGCAAAATCCCATAACTTTAATAATCCCTTATCTATAAACCAGCCCTTAAATTCATAACCCTCCCTAGTAGGATCCTTGGGTTTATCTAGTAAATCCCCATGGCTTACTTCAATGTCTTCAATCTCACTTCCCCCATTTGTATCAAAGCTTACCTTGTATTTATTTTTTTCATACTGGGCTTTGACTATTATATCCTCTCTTATGCTTGTCAGATCCCTATCCCATCCAATAAAGCTATAACCTTCTATCGCAGGTGGTTCTGGTGGTCTTGCCTCTCTACCTTTTTCCACATTTATTGTTCTTATTTCATTACCATCCAGACCTATAAAAGAAACACTATGATAAATCTTAGGAGTAGAAGGAGGAAATGGTTCTTCCGTAACTTCTACTTCCTCCTTTTCAGCAAAATCTTTTTCCTTTTTCCCTTCTTCGCTTTTTTCTACTTCTTCAATTTTATCTTTTTCTTCATCTTTAGGTTTTCCCGCTTCCTTATCTTCTTCTAAATTTTCTATTTTTGGTGGTATATTTATGGTTTTTGATGGCTCCCCTGTATTTTTACTAGGGTTGTTAGGCTTGTTTTTTACTATAGCTCCTAATTCTCCTGTATTCCTGCCTATTAAATCCTCATTTATATTTTCTTCCTTGTTATTAACTATCCTTTTTATATAACCACTTCCCGAAATATTCACACTAGTATCAGTTTTTATAAGCCCAATTAGCCCATATTCTTCTACCACTATAGTGGTATTCCCAGATCTTTTTCCCATCTCAATTTGTCCAACCTCACCTAAAATGCTTAGGTTTACCCTTGCATTTACATATAGCCTATCTACAATCCCAGTTTCAGTACT
The DNA here is from genome assembly GCA_964519585.1 of uncultured Tissierellaceae bacterium. Taxonomy (GTDB): domain Bacteria; phylum Bacillota; class Clostridia; order Tissierellales; family Tissierellaceae; genus CAZFIO01. The sequence continues at coordinate 13,832 of CAZFIO010000015.1, read as the reverse complement.
TATATTTATATCCTTAGCCTCTATAAAGACCTCTTCTACATTTCCCTCTATAATTACATCCTTACTACCCTCATTTATATGAATTGATTTTATCTTTGATAAATTATCACTATGTATCCTTACAGGTCCTTCTTCTCTTCTTACATCTACTTTCTTAATATTGGAGGAATTTATTATATGTATGCTGTCCTCTCCCCCACCTCTTATATCCAGCTTATTTGACCATATCTTTGATAGGGTTATATCTCCGTCCCCCACAGAACTTTCTATAAGTATTTCATCTAGTTTCCCATCCTTAAGGACAGACCCAGAAGATTTAACCACAAGACTTTTATACCTGTTTCCTACTAAAACAGTATCCTTTCCATCCACAAGCAATATATCACTGCTATCATCTCTAACCTTTTTAGGGGAACAAGCTACCATGGTAAAAATAAGGATAAATACAAGAAGTAATTTCAGAAATCTAGATATATTCATAAAAACCCCCATTAGAAAAATTTATGAATTACTGGCCCCTTCCTAAGTCCAGTAATTCATACTATAATGTTCGACATAAATCCCTAAATTCCTTCTTTTATTTTTAAATATTTTATATTAATTTATAATTTGGGATGGTATTTAGAACTATACCTACTCATCCTAAGTTTTATCCTACTGGAACTTCCTTTACCTTATATTAAATCAAATTAGTGTAAATATCTTGTTAATATGGTAGAATAAGTAAAAGATTAACTTGATTAATATTATCCACTGGATAAATATATATGGTTGAAAGGATGTCTTCTATGATTATTGGTATAGTTAAGGAAAGAAAAGTCTCTGAAAACAGGGTTGCCCTAACCCCTAGCGGTGCCCAGGCCTTAATTAAGGCTGGCCATAAGGTCTATATTGAAAAGGATGCAGGTAGGGGCTCTGGCTTTGCTGATTTCCTATATGAAGAAGTAGGAGTCCAAGTCTTGGACCAAGCCTCTAAGGTTTGGCAAAGTGCTGAAATGCTTATGAAGGTTAAGGAACCACTTCCAGAAGAATATAAGTATCTAAGAAAAGATTTAATTCTTTTTACCTTTTTACATCTGGCCAATGATTATGAGTTAACCAAGGCCCTTATGGAGTCTTCTACTATTGCCATAGGCTATGAAACAGTCCAGTTGGAAAACAAGAGCCTACCCTTGCTTAGTCCCATGAGTGAAATTGCAGGGAAAATGGCAGTTCAGGAAGGCCTTATATATTTGGAAAATATCCGAGGTGGAAAGGGTATATTAGTAGATGGGGTCCCAGGAGTGCCGCCAGCCCATATACTTGTATTGGGTGGGGGTGTGGCTGGAACTGGAGCCATTAAAAGAGCTGTGGGCATTGGAGCTAGAGTAACTGTTTTAGATATTGATATAGAAAGACTTAGATATCTCAGCGAAATATTTCCTGGAAAGATTGAAACCCTTTATTCAAATGAATACAACTTAAAGGAAGTAATACCAACAGCTGATTTGGTCATAGGATCTGTCCTAATACCTGGGGCAAAAACATCTAAGCTGGTAAGTGAAGAAATGGTAAAACTTATGGAGCCTGGTAGTGTGATTGTGGATATATCTATCGACCAAGGTGGTTGTGTTGCTACCATTGAAAAGGCAACTACCCATGAGGACCCTGTATTTATAAAACATGGAGTAATTCATTATGCTGTATCAAATATACCAGGAGCAGTAGCAAGAACATCTACTTTGGCCCTGACCAATTCCACCCTAACCTATGCCATGAGGATTGCTAATTTAGGCTGGAAAGAAGCCATGAAAAAAAACCCTGCCCTTGCCAAGGGCGCAAATGTCCTAGATGGACAAATTGTATATCAACCTGTGGCCAAGGCCCATGAATTGGACTATACTCCCCTGGAGGAGATTATATAGTAAAGTTTCAAAGCCAGCATATCACTGTGATATGCTGGCTTTATTAATTTGGCTAAATCTAGGCCTGGGATACAGCTATTGTTTGCCCCAGTCCTGTAAAAACTTCTCTATACCTATATCTGTTAATGGATGCTTAATCATTTGGCAGAATACCTTGTAGGGTATGGTTGCTATATGGGAACCTGCCTTTGCTGCATCTAGTACATGAACTGGATTTCTTATGCTGGCAGCTATTATTTCTGTATCTATACCATGTAAATTAAAAATCTCAACTATGTCTTCTATTACATATAGGCCTTCATTGCTTACATCGTCCAGCCTTCCAACAAAGGGGCTTACATAAGAGGCCCCTGCCCTGGCTGCTAGTAGGGCTTGGCTTGCAGAAAATACCAAGGTTACATTGGTCCTAATTCCTTCTTCTGCTAGCTTCTTTACAGCTTTTAATCCCTCTTGGGTCATGGGAATTTTAATTATTATATTGGGATGAATTTTTGCTAGGTCTCTGGCTTCTGTAAGCATCCCTTCCTTATCTAGCGAAACAACTTCTGCACTGATGGGTCCATCTACAATTTCAGCTATTTCTTTAACTACTTCCTTGAAGTCTCTGCCTTCCTTGGCAATTAAACTAGGGTTTGTGGTTACCCCGCAGATTACTCCCCACTGGTTAATCTCTCTGATTTCTTCAGTATTTGCAGTATCAATAAATAATTTCATAGGCCTCCCCCTTATAAGTTTTTAAAGGCTTTTGTTCTTTCAACTATATCTCCATCAAAAATTCCAGAACCAACTACTATTATATCTGCACCGCAGTCAAGTATTTCCCTTGCATTGTCAAGTTTAACCCCACCATCTACCTCTATCTTAATATCTAGTCCACGGGAGTCAATAATATTCCTTAACTTCCTAATTTTCTCCTTCATACTTTCTATAAAACTTTGACCTCCGAAGCCTGGATTGACAGTCATAATCAATACCATGTCTATATCTTCTAACACATAGTCTATAGCTTCAAGGGGTGTGGCTGGGTTAAGGGTAACTCCTGCCTTAAGTCCATGGCCCTTAATCATTTGTACCACCCTATGCAAATGAATGGTAGATTCAGGATGGACTGTGATGATATCAGCTCCAGCATCAACAAAATCCTTGATATACCTTTCTGGCCTGTCTATCATTAAGTGGACATCAAAAGGTAGTTTTGTAATATTTCTTAACTGCTTAATGATTGCCGGCCCAAAACTAATATTTGGAACATAGTGGCCATCCATTATATCCAAATGAATATAATCAGCTCCACCTTCTTCCAATTGTAAAATCTCTTCCCCCAGCTTACTAAAATCTGCAGATAATATAGATGGTGAAAGTAAATACATGCTTGCATCGCTCCTTTGTTAGTTAGTCAGTTGGTAAGTTGGTCAGGTGTCAGGAAAACATAAAAGAGATGATGTATTTTAAGATTTTCAAGATTAATATCTCTTAATTTATCTTATACTCTTAATTAAACCTCCCAACAACCTACCTACTTCATCCATATCATTATTTAATTCGTTGTATATAATTATATCTATGTATTTTAAATCCTTAGCCAATAGTATATGGTATTTTGCTTCCTCTAAAGATGCCCTTGCGATTAACAAAAATCTATAATACTCTTTGTTAGAGCCTCTAGCTTTTCCTTCTACAATATTACTAGGAATTGAAACTACTGCACGTCTTAATTGTGATATCAACCCATATTGCTCAGTTTTTGGAAAGTTCATTGTAACTTTGTATATTTTTAATACAAGATCATGGGCCATTTTCCATACCAGTAGTTTACTGAAGTTTTCATACACAGCAAACCCTCCATCCTTTATAATAAAACCCTTGGCCAAGGGACAGTTAAACTCTTTTCCTGACCAACTGTCCCCTGACCAACTGACTTACCCCAAGCTTTACACCATTTCTTCTGGCTTTATTGCCGTCTCGAATTCTTCTTTTGTTAGGTAGCCTAGTTCTATAGCAGCTTCTTTTAGGGAGATTTCTTTTTCGTGGGCAGTTTTTGCTACCTTTGCTGCCTTTTCGTAACCTATATGGGGGTTAAGTCCTGTAACCAACATTAGGGACTTATCTAGGTTTTCTTTCATCTTCTCCTTGATTGGTTTGATTCCTTCTGCACAATGATCATTAAAAGAAACTATCCCATCTGATAGTAGCCTTACTGATTGTAAAAAATTGTATATCATCATTGGCATATATACATTTAGTTGGAAATTACCTTGAGATGCTCCTAGACCTATGGCTACATCATTACCCATGACCTGTGCCACCACCATGGTCAAGGCTTCTGCTTGGGTTGGGTTCACCTTGCCAGGCATGATGGAACTTCCTGGCTCATTTTCTGGTATGGAAATTTCTCCTATCCCACATCTTGGTCCACTGGCTAGCCACCTTATATCATTGGCTATCTTCATCAGATCTCCTGCTAGAGCCTTTAGTGCCCCATGGGCATGGACTAAATCACTCTTACTGGTCAATGAATAAAATTTATTACCTGCTGTTACAAATCTTGTAGCTGTGATTTTTTCTATTTCTTCAGCTACTATTTTCCCAAAGTCCTTGTGGGCGTTTAGCCCTGTTCCTACAGCTGTTCCACCTAGGGCTAGTTCCCTTAATGACTCCATAGATTCTAGTATATGTTTTTCTGCCTTAATAAGCATTTCAGTCCATCCACTTATTTCCTGGGAAAAGCTGATAGGTACAGCATCCTGCAAATGAGTCCTGCCTGTTTTTATTATTCCTTGATTTTCTTCCTCTAATCTTTCAAAGGTTTCTCTTAGCTTTTTTATTGCCGGAAGTAGGTTTTTTTCTATTTCCATAACTGCCGATATACTCATGGCAGTGGGGAAGGTGTCGTTTGAGCTTTGGCTCATATTCACATGGTCATTGGGGTGGATAAGCTTCTTATCCAGCAATTCATTGGCCCTATTGGCTACAACTTCATTAACATTCATATTGCTTTGGGTTCCACTTCCTGTTTGCCATACTACAAGTGGAAAATGATGGTCTAGTTGGCCTTGATAAATTTCATCACATACCCTTCCTATTATCTCTTTTTTCTCTTCATCCATTTTCCCTAGGATGTGATTAGTATTGGCTGCTGCCTTTTTTAAGACAGAAAAGGCTCTAATAATCTCAATAGGCATTCTTTCTATTCCAATTTTAAAGTTTTCCTTACTTCTTTGGGTTTGAGCCCCCCAATATTTGTCGGCAGGAACTCTCACCTCTCCCATGGTATCATGTTCGATCCTATAATCCATTTTCTTCCTCCCTCTTTTAACGATAGTTGGACAATGGTTAAACAGTAGTTAAACGATGGTTGAACAATTGTATAGGGGTCATGCTTTGGGGTCATAGGCGACCAAAGGTCTCCCCTACAAATCTAGTCAAAATATCCTTGTCATCTTTAAGGTCTTTGGTTCTACTGGCCCTTCTAGGGATAAGCCTATTTTTGACCCTAAGGTTTCTCTATCTAAGCAATAGTCAAGCAATTGTTCCTCTTTGTATCCCTTTTAGGTCTTGAAGATCCAGTTCTTTTACTACTGTTTGTCTACCGTTTGGCTATTGCTTGACAATCGTTTGACTATTGTTTGACTATTGTTTATTTTATACCCTATTCTTATTCCTTATACTCCCTAACCTTTTTTCAAAGAATCCACTTACTCCTATTAGAGATACTATAACTAAAATCATGCCAGTAATTATTCTAACATCTAAAGGTTCACTTAAAAAAATATAGCCTATTAAACCACTCATAATTATCCTACTTGTTAGGACCAGGGCACCTGTAGCTGAATCCACATATTTATAGCCCTCAGTTATAAATATTTGCCCCAAGAATCCCATTAAACCTGATACAAATACAGGCAAGAGGCCTTTAATATCAAAGTTTATTAAAGACTTGTAAACAAAGGGAATATTAATAAGGGTCCCAATAAACATTACGTAAAAGATTATTATATATCCCTCATTTTCTTCTTGGGCTACTTTAAGGTAAATAACACTTATAGCTGCTGAAAATGCAGATATAAAGGCTAATAAATCTCCATAATTGACATTTCCAAAGCTAGGGTTTGCAATTATATATGAGCCTGTCATTATCAAGATTAAATATATATATGTACTCTTCTTAATTTTTTCCTTAATAAGCATAGGTGATAGTAATATAACAAAGACTGGATAAGTCATAGATAGCATATTTGAATTGATTATAGTGGTATATTTCAAAGATGCTGATGAAAGTAGGATGGAGAAACTATTGAAAATAGCCCTAGTATGTATGGGACCCATATTTGAGGCCTTAAAAGGCTTTTTCTTTAAAAGGATATACACCAACATACCTAGAGTTCCAATAAAAAACCTAGAAAAAGATACAACTATTCCTGACATCCCAGTCATGTTAATTGCTATCTTTCCGAAATAGGAATTTAAAGAAAAGAATAATGCTGAAATTAATAAAATAATAATACCCACAAGATTACCCCCTCTCTTTAACAATGGTTAAACAATTGTTAAACTATTGTTTAACTATAGCTAAATTATGGTTGAATATTGGTTACTTTGGTCCGCATACCAGAGAATTGCTTCATAATCCCCTGTTTTTTAATCTAAAGTATAATATAAAATCTAGTTATTTCAAATATTTCTTTTCTTCTTATATGAGAAGTTAGAAAATAAAGAAATGATAACCAATACAATCAAAACCAAGGTTATAGGCTTAAGAAAAATTTCACCCAAAACATTATCTGAGGCTTTTAAGAGGGACATGGCCCTTCTAAAGTTTGCATCCATAAGTCCACCCAATACTAGACCTAGAACCATAGGAGCAACAGGGTAATCCCTTTTCCTCATAAGTAAGCCCAATATACCAAATATAAACATTATCAAGATATCAAAGGAATTATTGCTGGCTGCATAGGAGCCTACAATACAAAGTATAGCTACTATAGGAAAAAGGTGCCTATTTTTTATTCTTACTAGCTTGGATAGGAGTGGAGCAACTGTTAGGCCTAGAACCAATATCATGATACTCCCTATAAAACCTCCCGCTAAAATCACAGCAAACATTTCGGGTGTTTCGGTAAACAAGAGTGGTCCTGGCCTCAGCCCATGTATATAAAAGGCTGAAAGTATGACTGCTGTTACTGCATCACCAGGAATAGCCAGACTTAACATAGGTATAAGGGCTCCCCCTATACAAGCATTGTTGGCGGACTCACTGGCTACTATTCCTTCAATGGCACCTTGGCCAAAGGGTATCTTGGGCCTTGTGGTCTTTTTCCCATGTTCATAGGCTAATAGAGCTGCTATAGGTCCTCCTGTTCCTGGCAAAGCACCAATAAAGGCCCCAATAATAGAAGACCTGATGCCTAGAAACCAATGGGAAAATATCTCCTTAGCAGATCCCTTATCCTCACCTATATTTATAGCCACTCTTTCCTCTGATCCCATCCTGATCTGATAAAGTATTTCTGAAAACCCAAAGAGTCCTATTAGGGCAGGGATTATAGATATTCCCCTTTGCAAATTAATATTTCCATATGTAAATCTTCCTAAACCTGTAATAGGGTCCATTCCAATTGTACTTATAAAGACCCCTAGAAGGGCACTAACCATGCCCTTGCTAAAGTTTTTTGATGTGAGAGATCCCACTGTAGTAAGTCCAAATAAGGCCAAGAGAAAATAATCCATGGCAGTAAATGCCAGGGCTAGCTTTGTAATAGGTCTGGCAGAAATGGCTAGGATAACAAGTCCAATAACGGTTCCTAAAAAGGAATAATAGGCTGCAGTTTTTAAGGCTAATAAGGCCTTCCCTTTTCTGGCCATGGGATATCCGTCCAGGGTGGTAGCTACAGAGGATGGAGCCCCAGGAATATTAATCAATATGGCTGTAATAGCTCCAGAATAAACCCCTACTGTATATACACCCATAATCAAGGCTATGGCCTTATTTACATCCCAAGTAAAAGTTACTGAAACCAAAAGAGCAGTGGCCATGGTAACAGAAAGTCCAGGCATGGCTCCAACAAAGAGTCCCCCAACAGAGCCTAAGAAGACCAATAATATAAAATTTATATCTACAACAGAAAAAATCTCTTTAAACATAGAAATACCCCTTACTTGCTATAGTCAAGCAATTGTTTGACTATTGTTTGACTATTGTTAGACTATTGTTTTATAGTTTTAAGGCAAATACACATCCAGTAAGTTTACAAATATAAAATATATAGCTAGAGGTGTAATTGTTGAAATTGCCCCTAGGACCCACCATCTTCTTTCTCCTATATTCCACATAAAAAAGAAGATATATACAATACTGGTCAAGGTAAAACCAAGCTTAGTTAGTAGGTAGATGTATATAAAAGAAATTATAATAATTAATAAGACTCCTTTAAAATCCCCTTTTTCATCAGAATAATTAGCTTCTTCCCTAATCCCCTTATGTATTAAAGCAATGGAGAGTAAAAGTAAGCCAATTGTAATTATTAGGGGAAATAGGGCCGGTGATAGTGCCCAATCCCCTGTCTTATGGAGTTTTAAAGATTCTCTAATAAAGAAGGAACTAAATACAAATAGTAAAAGTCCTTCCATTGCATTTCTTTTTTTCACTGTCTCACCTATTCAATAAATCTATTTATTCCAAAATCCTCTGGATTGTTTGTGGCTGCACCTGCATCATATAAGAGCCAGGAGGTAATGGAGGTATACTTTTTCCAATATTCATCAATTTCATCTTTAGAAAGATAGTCCATTCTGGTATAGGACTGGTCTTCTACAAATTTTTCCCATCTAGGATCATCCAAAGCTTTTTTGCTGGCTGCTCTTATTGTCTCCACTATATCCTCAGGAGTATCCTTTTTTACCAAGAGAACATTTGGGAAATATAAGGGTAGGTATGGTTCCGCTTCTGATAGTACCTGGGTCATAGGTGGTACATGAGGCAGAACATCTGACTGATCCTCGGTAAAGGTGGCCAGTGCCCTTAAGTCCCCTGCCTGCAAATAGTCCTTTATGGTTCCATAATTCCCAAAGGTAAAATCCACTTCCCCATTTATGGTGGAAATCATAGCTGCATTCCCTCCTCCATAAGGTGTCATTGAAACATCCAAGCCTAATTCTTGTAGGAGTAGCCCTTGTAGGTGGCCACTGGCCCCTGGGCCTGAATAGGACATCTTTATTTTACCAGGACTTTTCTTAATATCCTCCACTAATTCACCAAAATCCTTGTATTTAGAATTATCCGGTACAACTATAACCTTTAAATCTTGAATAATCATATCTATGGCTTCAAAATCATCAAAGCTTAAATCACTAGTATCTAAAACCTGAAAGTTGGCCAAGGTTTCTGCTGAAAATAGTAGGGTATAGCCATCACTTTGTTCAGCTTGAACAAATTCTGTACCTATGGCTCCAGAGGCCCCTTCCTTATTTATAACAGTTACAGGCTGTCCTATATACTCCTCTAGTAGTGGAGCATAAACCCTAGCTACCCTATCAGTAATTCCTCCTGCAGCCCAGCCTAAAACAAGATTTATTTTTTTTCTTGGGTATTCTTCATTTTTTTCTTTCTCACTAGAACATCCAGTTAAAATTACTGCTAGCAGTATAATTAATATAAAAAATCTTTTTTTCAACTAAATCTCTCCCTAAGTATAGTTTGTGTCATCAATAGATTCATTTTATCATAAAATCCAGTGAAATTATATGGATTAAAAAAATCTTTACACTAGAGTAAGACCCTAATGTAAAGATTCTTTATTGCCCAACAGCTTTTAATATTGCTATATCATATGAGTTCTTTGCTGTAACCATTTCCATAGTGTTTAGGTCATTTCTTAGCCCCTGTACCTCTTCATAAACTGTTTGAATTCCCATGTGAAGTTGTTTAGAAATCAACTCTAAATCATCCTTAGTTGCAAGCTTCTTTAAGTCATCCTTGGTTGCAAAGTTCTTTAAGTCATCCTTCACAACCATTGCTTCTTTCATTTCCTTCATCTCTGTCTTCATATATTGCATATCAAGATACAATTTCTCTAGTAGTTCAAAAGTTCTATCTTCCATATTCTTCCCCTCTACTGTCTCTTTTGTTAATTATATCATTTTATAAGACATTTATACAGGAAAATATTTTTATTCGTACATTCTTCCCAAGAATTCCTTGGTTCTTTCCCTTTGTGGATTATTGAAGATTTCATCCGGTGTGCCTTCTTCTGCGATTACCCCTTGATCCATAAATACAACCCTGTCTGAAACTTGACTGGCAAACTCCATTTCATGGGTTACAACTAGCATGGTTAGGCCTGTTTCCGCCAAGTCCTTCATAACCTTCAACACTTCCCCAACCATTTCAGGGTCCAGGGCTGAGGTAGGTTCATCAAATAGCATTACATCAGGTTCCATAGATAGGGCCCTAGCTATGGCAACCCTTTGTTTTTGACCACCTGATAACTGCTTTGGCTTGGCATTTATATACTGGTCCATACCTACTACTTTTAAATATTTCATGGCAATCTCTTTAGCTTCTTCCTTACTTCTTCCCAAAACCTTGGTTTGGGCTACAGTACAATTATCTATAGCATTTAAGTTGTTAAATAGGTTGAATTGTTGGAAGACCATCCCAAGTTTTGCCCTGTATAGGTTTTTGTCATGTTTATCATCTAGTACATTTTTACCATTATATATGATTTCTCCACCATCAGGTTGTTCCAGAAGATTTACACATCGAAGTAGGGTAGACTTTCCAGAGCCTGAAGAACCGATTATGGAGATTACTTCTCCCTTATTTACATGAAAATCAATATCCTTAAGAACTTCATTACTTCCAAAGGATTTTCTTAAATGTTTTATATCTATAACTCTTTCCATTTCTACACCTCTATTTCTTTAAATCTTCAGGTCTCATTACCTGCATTTGGTTACCAATAATATTATAGTTCTTTGGTCCATCTAATTTCTTTTCTATATGTCTTAAAATCCTAGTTACTGTAAAAGTCATAATAAAGTAGATTATACAGGTAACAAGATATGTTTCAAAATACTTTAAATTTGCACCTATTATAGATTTTGATTGGAAAAACAATTCAGTTACCATAATTACATTTAGGACTGATGTGTCCTTTATATTTACTACAAATTCATTGCCCGTAGCAGGTAAAATATTTCTGATTACCTGGGGTAGTACTACATTAAACATGGTTTGTACATGGTTCATACCTAAGGCATGGGCCGCTTCAAACTGGCCTTCATCTATGGAAACTATTCCTCCACGGACTATTTCTGACATATAGGCCCCGGTATTTACTGATACTATAACTAGGGCAGCAAAGGTCCTGTTTAATTGTATTCCATAGGCCCCTGCTATACCGAAATAAAAGACAGCAGCTTGCACCATCATAGGAGTTCCACGGAAAAATTCTATATAGGCTGATAGGAGGCCATTTACTATCTTTAGGAAAACTCTCTTCATACCCCTATCTGGTTTTGGAATAGTACGAATAATTCCTATAAGTAACCCTATAAGGGCTCCTACTATGGTACTTATTATAGATATATAAAGGGTCATATATGCCCCTCTAGCAAACATGGGCCAATATTTTACAGCTACCTGCCATGATGCTTGTAAACTCATGAAAATCTCTCCTTCAACTACAAAATATGTAAATGAAAAGCCAAAAGCAATAAGTAGAAAGTTTAAAGCTTTATACGGGCGAGCAAAGCTCGCCCCTACCTTCCTTTTTAACTTTGTGCTTTACGCTTTCTGCTTTCTGCTTTCTGCTTTCTGCTTTCTGCTTTACCCTTTTATTCATCCATTATTGGTTGTGTTTCTATAGCCTTATCCATAATTTCTTGTCTTTTTGCTTCTGAAATCCCTGCTAAAATCTCATTAATTTTTTCTCTTATTTCATTACTGCCTTTTTTAAGTCCAACAGCGACTGCTACATCATCATCTGAAGCTTCAAATCCATCTTCAAACTCCACCATAACAAAATCATCATTGGCAGCCATGGCACTTATGCCTTCTGGTCTTTCAGAAACATAACCATCTATAATTCCTGATAATAGGGAAACCCTCATTACTCCAAAATCTGGTGCAGGCGTATCATGGACTACCCCGTTGATTTGGTCTATAACCGTATCATGGAAGGTTCCTTGCTGGCCAACTATTTTCGCCCCTGAAAAATCTTGGATGGATTTTGCATTCTCATATCCTCCACCCCTTTTTACTACCATTACCAGGTCTGATTTGTAATAGTTATCTGAAAAGTCAATTTCTAGAGCCCTTTCTTCCGTAGGTGACATACCAGCAATTATTGCATCAAATACTCCTGTTTTTATGCCTCCTATAAGACCTTCCCATTCTGCTTTAACAATTACTAATTCTCTTCCTAAGCCTTCTGCAATCAGTTTTGCAATTTCAACATCATAACCACCTGCATATTCTGCAAGCCCATCCATCTTTACTGCCCCATTGGAGTCATCCATTTGTGTCCAGTTGAAAGGTGCATAGTCAGCTTCAAGGGCTACCTTAAATACATCTTTATTTGACCCTTTACCACAACCAACCAAGGCCATACTTACTAGTAATATCATTATTATTCCCAAACTTATTCTTCTTTTCACTTATAAACTCCCCTTTTTATAATTTATATTTTCCAGTGCTATCAGTTTCAAATTTTTCCTAATAAAAAAACACCTGGATACAGGTGTCTATATAGCAAAGCTAACATCCTCTCCCCCTTCTGGCTCAATGTGAGATAGCACACATCAAAGTATCGAGCAAATACTATGATGACAGTCCTATGCCTATTCGGTATAGTCCCAGCCCTAAGTTTTGGTTCTTAAGACTTCGGCGATAGCTCCTTTCACTATATATCTCAGGATTCCGTCCTCCCTATAGTTACTAATAGATACCGCGCCTCTACCCCACCCAGTGGATGAGGATTTTTATTTCTTGTTTGGATAATATCTTAGCATTAAAGATTTGTTATGTCAAGTGGTTTTTGGCAAACTGTAGTTTTTGGCAAACTGTAGTTTTTGGCAAACTGTGTAGTTTTTGGCAAAACAGGAAGACAATTAATGTCACTTCATTTTACAATTCACTAAAATAATTAATTTTCCTTAATTCCTCTACTTCCATAAAGTAACTATACAACCATCCACATTGTTTCCTGAAATTTGGCATATTTTATCTTTAGGTAGGTGGATAATCTGACTCTTTGTGGATAACATAGGAATATAAAATATTTCTACATGGTGGTTATCCACCTCTATAGCAAAACTTTCATTATATGAATAGGCTTTTAAGAATTCTATATATTCCTCAAGACAAAAACCCATTATTTTCATAATTTTTGAATGGGGGTATCCTACATACCTAAAGTGCCAAGGTTCTTGTGCTATATTAGTTATCTCCTCCTTTTCCTTTTCATATCTTTCAATAAAACCGTATTTGATGGCCTTTCTTCTAAATTCATTGTAGATTCCTTCATATGGAAATTCTGGCCTGATGAAGTCAATTACTTCCTGTTTTTTTCCCAAGTCTATAGCCAAACCTATCTTATGTTCGCTATGCCCTGCTTGAGCAACATACTTTTCAGTAAAGTTTCTACCATTTTCCCTTAGGGAAGCTAAGTAGATAGCTTTCTGCTCTTCTCCTGGTCGATAGCCACTTACTGGAACTATAAAGTCTCTTCCACCAATTTCATCTATTATATGGCCCAGGACTGTAGCCACTTTAAAGTCTAATAAGATATCCCTATGGTCTATATCAACAGGTATCATAGTTTTAGGGATATAGTAGTCTTCATTGATGGGATAATCACTATTAACTAATAATAAATTACCATTATAGATATCCTTTGGGTTCAATTCTATCTTTTTCATCTTTCTATA
>CAZFIO010000014.1:0-22606 GCA_964519585.1 uncultured Tissierellaceae bacterium | reverse complement strand
CATACCCTCAGCCTGTGGGGGCAAGGGAACCTGTGGGTATTGCAAGGTTGCTGTAGACCAGGGTGGTGGACCAGTCTTACAAACGGAACTACCCTTTCTAAGCAAGGAAGAAATGGAGGATAATGTAAGACTTTCCTGTCAATGCAAGGTGAAAGAAAATATTAGCATCAGGATACCTGAAGAATTATTTAATGTTAAGGAATTTGATGCTAGGGTTGAATCTATTACAGACTTAACAGATACAATAAAATTAATTAGGATCAAGCTTCCAGAAGGTGAAGAAGTTAATTTCAAGGCTGGCCAGTATGTACAATTAAAGGCTCCCCTCTATAAAGGTAACGACGAGGAAATCTACCGAGCCTACTCTATAGCTTCAAGCCCTTCAGAAAAGGACCATATAGAATTAATTATAGGCTATGTACCTGAAGGAATTGCTACAACCTATGTTCACCATCATTTAAATGAAGGAGATATTGTAAATATCAATGGACCCTATGGAGACTTTTTCTACCAGGACAATGATAGGGAAATGATACTTGTGGCAGTAGGTACAGGAATAGCCCCTATACTTTCAATTCTTAAACATATGAAGGAGAATAATATTCAAAGAAAAGCTACCTTCTACTTTGGGGCAAAGACCCCTAGTGACCTCTTCCTATTAGATTATTTTAAGGAGTTAGAAGAGACCCTATACGACTTCAAGTTTTTCCCCTGCCTATCTAGGGTTACAGATGAGGATGGATGGACAGGTTTTAGGGGCAGGGTAAACAATGCCCTGTCAGAGCTTCTGGATACTCCTGAAAACAAGGAAGCCTATCTCTGTGGTAACGAACCTATGATAGATTCTGTAACGGAAGCTTTAACTAAAAAAGGCCTTCCAGTAGAATTAATAATGTACGATAAGTTTTAAAAATAGGTCCCCATTAGGGGATCTTTTCTTCTACAATTTTTGTTTTCAGCCTTTAATTCAAATATATATGATATAATAGAAGCATAGGATTTAAGGGGGCAAATTATGAAATTAGAATTATTTGATTTTATTGATGAGACTTTGCTACTTATAGAAGAAAACTCAGAAGAATTAAAAAGGGTAGCTGAGGAATTGGAAAAGTTTTTTAATGATAGCTTTTTTATTAAAGACCACTTCCTAAATGTAAACTATAGGATCAAGTCTCCCGAAAGTTTAAGGGAAAAAATACTTAGGTATAATTTTTATTTAAAATATGAAACTCCAGAAAACTTGGTAAAAAATCTTTCTGATTTAATTGGATTTAGGATTGAATGTAGGTTTATTGAGGATGAGGTTAAGATTTATAGGGATATGGAGAAGTTGTTTGCAACAAAGGAGAAGAATGGATATTATTCAAATCCACTTAACTCAAGCATCATGCTTAATTTAGATGAAAAACAACCACAGATCCAAAAAAATGGATTTGAGATTTACAAAATTGACGGAAAATATATAAAAGATGAAGTTGAGGTAAATTTTGAGTTACAGATAAAATCCCTAGTAAATGTATTTTGGGGAGAAATAGACCATAGGATACTTTATAAGAACTTTAATTATATGCTAACAGAAGATTTTTTTAGGGATATTATGTCCTCCATCAAAGATAACCTTGCAATGATTGATAGACAGCTTATGGTGGTATTTAACCATGTAAATGGAATGGACGCAAGCAAGACTGTAAATAAAGAGACCCAACTGAAATCTCTCTTATCAAAAATAATCCATGATATTTATATGACCAAGGTCAGGCAGGAAATAGGATTTGTAGTGGATTTTAAAAAGTCAACAGATGTTATAGTAGACTATATATTTATGAAGGACAAAAATGGGGATGATTTAAACTACAGTGAAAACTTCTTGAGGATTTTAAACAGGTTAAATGAGTTAGCCCATAAGGAAATTTCTTTTAATAAGTATATAGATTTTGAAAGAGATATATCCTACCATGATGAATTTACAAGAAAAATTGGGAATAAAATACTGGATATTATAAATAAAGACTTTAGATGGAACCTATTCTTTAAAATTATATTTGAAGTAGAAACTGGTAGCAATTCAGACGACTTTGAAGGTTTTCTAGTATACCTAAGGCAACTATTTTATCAGGGTATCATGAAGGGGTTGGAGGATAAGAAAATCAGCAAGGATGAAAAAGAAGAAATGGCCCTTAGTATAATGGACTGTGTTGCTAATAATTTTAATAAAGAAATAGATATAGATTTTATAAACACTTGTAATATTAACAAAATAATCATATGTATAAACCAATTGTTTAAAGACATCCATAGCTTTGATGAATGGTTGGCTAAGAAAGATGAGATAATAGATAAAATTCTAAATAACAATTATTAAGAAATAGTCTAAAGTGAAAGAAAATCCTAAAAACAAAGGATTTTCTTTTTTAATTTGCAAAATTGTGACCCCTATCACTGCATAAAAATCCAGCTGTTCGTATAATGTAATCAAGATAGCAAGTAAAATTTATATAGATAGGAGATGAGCTTATGAAACAATGGGCGAATTTCACAAAAGGTTTATGGATGGAAACAGTAGATGTTAGAGACTTTATACAAAAGAATTATCTACCCTATGAAGGGGATAGCAGTTTTTTAGAAGACAAGACAGAAAGAACTAAAAACTTATGGGACAAAGCAGAAGAATTAATAAAAGAGGAGATTTTGACTGGCAAGGTTAATATAGATACCACTAGGTTTTCTGGAATAAATAATTATGAACCAGGCTACCTAGATAAGCAAAATGAATTGATAGTTGGCTACCAATCAGATGAACCTCTAAAAAGGATAGTAAATCCTTATGGCGGATATAGGATGGTAAGCAACTCACTAAATGCCTATGGACACAAAATGGATGAAACAGTAGAAGCTGAATTCAACAAGTATAGAAAAACCCACAACCAAGGTGTTTTTGATGCCTATACAAAGGAAATGAGGGCAGCAAGGAGTGCAGGTCTACTTACTGGCTTACCAGATTCCTACGGTAGGGGAAGAATAATTGGTGACTACAGGAGAATAGCCCTATACGGTATAGAATTCCTTAAGGCAGAAAAAATCAATGAAAAGGAAAACATAAGCGGAGACACTACAGAAGAAATCATAAGGCTGAGAGAAGAACTATCAGAACAAATAAGAGCTTTAGATGAAATTAAAGACATGGCTGCAACTTATAATATTGATATTTCACAACCAGCAAAGAACGCACAAGAGGCAATCCAATTCTTATACTTTGGTTACCTAGCAGCCATTAAGGAAAACAATGGTGCTGCAATGAGCTTAGGAAGAAATACAAGCTTTATAGATATATATATAGAAAAGGATATAAAAGAAGGAAGACTTACAGAAGACCAGGCTCAAGAATTGATAGACCAGTTTGTAATAAAGCTTAGGATGGCAAGACACTTAAGAACACCAGACTACAATGAACTTTTTGCAGGTGATCCAAACTGGATTACAGAATCAATCGGTGGTATGGGTGAAGATGGCAGGACATTGGTTACAAAAACAGCCTTTAGGTTCCTTCATACACTTACAACCTTAAGCCCAGCCCCAGAACCAAATATGACTGTATTATGGTCAGAAGATTTACCAAGGGGCTTTAAGGAGTACTGTGGGAAAATGTCAATTGAAACGGGATCAATCCAGTATGAGAATGATGACATTATGAGACCCATATACGGTGATGACTATGCCATAGCCTGCTGTGTATCTGCCATGAGGGTTGGTAAGGAAATGCAGTACTTTGGTGCTAGAGCAAACCTTGCAAAAGCCTTACTATATGCCTTAAATGGTGGAGCAGATGAACTTAAAAAGGATAAAGACGGAAAACCCATCCTAGTAATGGAAGGTATAGATAGGATAGATGATGAAGTATTAGATTATGAAAAGGTTCTTAAAAACTATAGCAAGGTTTTAGAAAAACTTTCTAAGCTATATGTAAATACCATGAACACAATCCATTTTATGCATGACAAATATGCTTATGAAAAAGGTCAAATGGCCCTACATGATGCAAAGGTCCACAGGTATATGGCCTTTGGAATGGCAGGTCTTTCCATAGTAGCAGATGCATTCTCAGCCATAAAATATGCTGAAGTTAGGCCTATAAGAGATGAAAATGGTATCACTATAGATTTTGAAATCCAAGGGGATTTTCCTAAGTATGGAAATGATGATGATAGGGTAGATGAAATCTCTGTGGAATTGGTAAAACAATTTTCAGATGAGCTTAAAAAGACACCTACCTACAGAGAATCGGAGCATACACTATCAGTCCTTACAATCACATCTAATGTAGTATATGGAAAGAAAACAGGAGCAACACCTGATGGCAGGAAAAAAGGTGAAGCCTTTGCACCTGGTGCAAACCCCATGCATGGTAGGGAAGAAAATGGAGCCCTAGCATCACTTAATACAGTAGCAAAAATTCCATTTAAAGATGTATGTCAAGACGGTATATCCAATACATTTTCAATAACACCAAATACTCTAGGTAGCAACTTCCAAGATAGGGTGAGAAATCTAGTAGGCATTATGGATGGATATTTTGGACAGGGAGCATTTCACTTAAATGTAAATGTTCTAAACAGGGCTCTTCTAATAGATGCTATGGAAAACCCAGCGGAGTATCCTACCTTAACTATAAGAGTATCTGGATATGCAGTTCATTTCAACAGATTAACAAGAGAACAACAGGAAGAGGTAATTAGAAGAACATTCCACGAAAGTGTTTAATATAGAAAGGGTGAGTAAAATGGTAGAGGCTAGACTTCATTCAATAGAAACAATGGGCTTGGTAGATGGGCCTGGAATAAGAACTGTATTTTTTTTACAAGGTTGCCCCCTAAGATGCACCTATTGTCACAATCCAGATAGTCAAACCATGTTCTCCAGAAGATCTATAAGTTCAGATGAAGTTGTAGAAATAGCAAAAAAATACAAACCATATTACAAAAACACCGGTGGAGGTGTTACCTTCTCCGGTGGAGAGCCCCTCTTGCAAGGAGAATTTATACTAGAAACGATAAAAAAACTAAAGGCAGAAGGAATAACAACAGCTATAGACACAACAGGATATGGTGACAAAAAGTATCTTAAGAAAATCCTAGAAGAAGTAGATATAGTGATTTTAGATATAAAACATTTTAACAACCAGGGCTATAAAGAAGTTACAGGAAAAAGCATGAATGGTTTTTATAGATTTTTATCCCTATTGGATGACTTCCGTGGTATAATATGGTTAAGACATGTGATGGTTCCAGGTATTACGGATAATGATGAAAGCATAGGAAACTTATTTAGTCAAGTTGCCCATTTAGCTGATAAAATAGACAGGTTTGAAATACTACCCTACCATACTATGGCCTTAGAAAAATATGAAAGCCTAAATATGGATTATAAGCTAAAGGATGTTCCAGAAATGGATAAGCAAAAAGCTAAAGAATATGAAAATATGCTGACAAATATGCTAGAAGATGAAAGAAAAGTACCATCAAGGCAAAAAAGTATCATATAAATCCACCATATGTCTAAAACTATATATAGGTGATTTATAAAATGACTAAATTTAAATGTAGTAAAAACTGTACAGATTGTGAAGGGAATTCCTGTATTAAAAGTGTCCCCCTATTATCCAGCCTAAATGAAGATGAAATGGATAAGATCTATCAGGGCCTTATTAACAAAGACTACAAAAAAGGTGACTATATATTTAGGACAGGAGATAAGGCAGATAAGCTATATATAGTCTGTTTCGGAAGAATGAAAATATATAACTACCTTTCTGATGGAAGGGAGCAAATACTCTATATTTATTCAGAGGGAGATTTTGTTGGAGCCTTTAACCTTTTAAAAGAAGATGAATATAAGTACAATGCAGTAGCCTTGGAAGACACCACCATAATCACCTTAAGAAAAACAGACTTTGATGAAATAATAATAAAAAACCCTACAATTACTCTAAAGATTCTAGAAAAAGCCTATGAAAGAGTTAGATGGGCAGAAGAATTAGTTACTAGGCTATCATCTGGGAATGCAGATGCAAAGGTTGCAGGGCTTTTGTTAAACCTAATAGACGACTTTGGCACAGAGACTGAAGCAGGGATAGAACTGAACCTTTCAATTACCAGAGAGGAAATGGGAAGCTATGCAGGTATTTCTAGGGAAACTATGACTAGGAGGCTTGGGGTCCTGAAAGACCTAGGCTATATAGATCTTAAAGGAAACAAAAAAATAGTAATATTAGACAAAGATAAACTAGAAGAACTACTGTAGGAAGACTATGGTAGTTCTTTTGTAATAATAATGTAATTTATAAAATAGAGAATTAGGGTATTATATAATAGATTAGAATACAAACTTGGGGGAAGGAAAATGAAAATAGTGAAGAAGATTTTCGATAAATTTAAAGGGATTGATGAAGCTGGCAAGAGGTTTCCTATAAGTTTGACTCTGGCAGTTTTATTTGTAGTAGTAAGAATATATATGAATGAAATGGATGCAAGTTTCAGCTCTAACCTCATGGAAAAATTAAACAGAATTTCTATGATTCTTGCTATGGGGATACCCTTGTCCTTGGTAATCGGCTTAATTATTGAAAGATTCTTAAAAAAAGATAGGCTTAAGGCCACTATTTTTTATGGGCTAGGGCTTTTGTTTTTGTTTTTTTACTATTACTTTTTATTGCTAGATCTTAATTATGTCTCCATAGTAAGGTACACAGGAATGTTGATGTTTTTAATAATATCCTTCTTCTATGTATCTAGAATTAGGCTAAAAGAAGACTATGAAAAGTATGTAATCCATGTATTTTCACAAATATTTCTTACCGCTCTTTATTCCTTGGTCCTTTTATTGGGCACATATTTCATTCTCTTTACTGTAGATCAGCTTTTTGATATTGATGTAAAGTGGAAGTACTACTACTATGTATTTTTAATTATATCCATGATTTTTGCAGTGGCATTTTTCTTGTCCAAGCTGCCAAAGCCATTTGAGGACTTTAAAGACAAAACATATTCAAAGTCTCTAAGAATACTATTAGCCTATATAGTAATACCCTTGATAAGCATTTATACTTTTATCTTATATCTTTATTTTGGAAAGATATTAATTCAAAAGGATTGGCCTAAGGGTCTGGTATCTCACTTGGTCCTTTGGTATTCAGCTGTAAGTGTTGGAGTCATATTTTTAATCACACCAGTGGTTGAGGAAGATAAGATTTGTAAGAAATTCAAAGACCTTTTTCCAAAAGTAATCCTACCTATCTTGCTAATGATGTTTATTTCAATAGGAATAAGGATTAGGGATTATGGAATTACAGAAAACAGATACTATGTAGTAGCGTTAGGAATTTGGGTTACGGCCATGATGATACATATATCAATTAGAGGGACAAAGAGAAATATTCTTATACCCTTAACCCTATCCTTGATATTATTAAACTCAGTTTTTGGCCCTTTAAGCAGCTTTGCCATTTCAAAATACAGTCAAAATAAAAGATTTGTAAATATACTTGAAGCTAACAATATGATAGAAGGCAAGCAAATTATTAAGAATTCAAATATAGATGAAGAATCTAAAAAAGAAATCAACAATATTTTAGAGTATTTTGAAGGATCTCATTCATTTGATGATGTTAAGTATATAAAAAAGGGTTTTAATCTTAACCAGATGAAGGAGGTATTTGGTTTTGAATACACATCCTCTGGAAACTATTATTATGATGAATACTTTAACCATCAAAGGTATGTTGGAATTGAATCATTGGAAGTTACAGGCTATGATTATTTTGTAGATATGAAATATCTAGATGAAGGGCTTGGAACAAGAATAAAAAATCTACTCATCAAACAAGGACCAGAGGGGGTATTATCTATAGTTAGGGAAGAAGAAATACTCTTTGAAGAAGATTTAAAACTCATAGGGAAATCACTTTATGATGAGTTCGGTAGTAAAGAAAATGGAAAATACGAAAGAAGCATTGAAGAAATGACCTACGAATTTGAAGATTCAGGTATTAAAATCAAACTAATCTTCAATGAGATATCAGGTAGAATAGAGAAGGACACTAGGAATATAAGCATAGAAAACTTTTCTTATATATTATTTATAAAAGTGAAATAAAGATAAGGTAAATGGGTATAAATCTTGTATAAAGAACAGGTTTATACCTGTTTTTTGATTTAAAGGAAAGGAAGGTATATATGGACAAGTTGGGACAAGTGGGAATTATATTGCTTATACTATCAATAGGAGAACTGATACAAGTGTATTTCAAAACTCCCATACCTACTACAGTTTTGGGAATGATAATACTTCTGTCACTTTTAATATTGAAAATACTTAAACTAAACTGGGTTGATGGAATTTCACAAATACTCTTAGATAATATGGGAATAATGTTTGTACCTGCAGGAGTGGGAATAATGAATGAATTCCACCAGCTTAAGGCTAGTATTATTGAAATAATAGTAATTGTAGTAATTACAAGTATTTTGGTTATGGTGACAACAGGATATACAGTACAACTTCTTATGAATAAGGGTAAAAATAGGAGGATTTCATGACTACATATTTAAAGACACCAATATTTGCTATTACACTTACAATCCTTATTTATTCACTAGCAAAATATATCAGTAAAAAGACTAAGTTGGATATTTTCAATCCAATTGCACTAAGCATGATTGCAATCATATATATTTTGCAATATACAAAAGTAGATTATAACACTTATAATTCAGGTACTTCCATAATCACATTTTTTCTAGGTCCTGCCACAGTAGCCCTTGCTATTCCACTTTATAAGAAGATTAACCTGCTAAGGCAAAACTTTCTACCAATATTTATTGGGGCTTTTGTAGGTTCACTTACTGGTATAACATCAGTAGTAGTCCTAGGTAGGGCTTTTAAATTAGATAAAACTGTAATTTTATCAATGATACCTAAGTCAACAACCTCAGCAATAGCTATGGATATTTCCACAGCTATTGGGGGTCACCTAGCACTAACCATTGTATTTGTAATGATAACTGGCCTAGTGGGTAATATTTTTGGACCAAGTATATTTAAATTGTTTAAGATAAATAATAAGATTGCAAGAGGGATCTCTTTGGGGACAGCCTCCCATGTAATCGGGACATCAAAGGCAGTTGAACTAGGGGAAGTGGAAGGTGGAATGAGCTCCTTGGCCATAGGAATAGCAGGCCTGGTGACAGTATTTCTTGCACCTCTAATAATAAAATTCATATGAATGAACATTGGGGATGGGAAATTTTGTTCATCAGAAAATAAGAAAAGGAAAATGGAGGTAGAGTATGAAAGAGATTTATTTAGCAGGAGGTTGTTTTTGGGGAGTTGAGGAATATTTTTCCCGACTTCCAGGAGTTATAGAAACACAGGTTGGATATGCAAATGGCCATAAAGAGAATCCTTCTTATGAAGAAGTATGTAGGGGAGATACAGGCCACACAGAAACCACCTATATAAGCTATGACGAAAATATCATTACACTAGAAGCCTTATTAAATAAGTTTTGGAATATCATTGACCCTACAAGCTTAAATAGGCAGGGACCAGACAGGGGCAGCCAATACAGGACAGGGATTTACTATAATGATGAAAATGACCTAGAAACTATCAATCAAACACTAGAAGTGGTAAAAAGAAAATACAAGGATCCTATAGTTACGGAAATTATGCAGATTAAATCATACTATAAAGCAGAAGAATACCATCAAGAATATCTAAAAAAGAACCCAGGTGGCTATTGCCATATAGATATGAGTAAGTAATGAAAAAGCCTCATCACTTAACTTGACACCATATAGAGGCCCTTGGTAGAATTAGATAAAAGCATATATTTATGCAAATTTAACTTTAAAAATCTATCTAGTCAAGGCTAGTAAAAGGAGGATTAAGTTTTGGAGTTCTTAGAAAAATTGCCTACTATTATTAATAAATGCAAGGATAAGGCCTTGAAAATAATCAATGGACAAGGCAGAGAATTTTTCAAAGATCTTAATCCACTGAAACATGATAGCCAAGAACCTAACAGGGAATCAATAATATATAAAAGTGATAATATATATGCTATAAAGGACCTAATAGACAGGGGATACAGGGGTAAGTTAGATTTAATATATATTGATCCACCTTTTTTCACCATGAATAACTTTAACAACAAGGCTGAAGTATTAAGAGCTGGAGAAAGACTAGTAGTTGAATACTGGGCCTATACGGATGTCTGGAAGGATGGATTTATAGAGTATATAGAAATGCTAACCATAAGGCTCTTTATGATGAAGGAATTACTTTCAGATAGGGGAAGTATATATGTGCATTTGGATTATAGGTCTGTTCATTATATAAAGGTAGTTATGGATCATATATTTGGCCATGATAGGTTTTTGAATGAGATAATTTGGTCCTACAAATCAGGTGGTAGTAGTCAAAAACAATATTCAAAAAAGCATGATACCATTCTACTATATAGTAAGAGTGAAAACTATATATTTAATCCACAAAAAGAAAAATCCTACAACAGGGGATACAAGCCTTATAGATTCAAAGGGGTAAAGGAATATGAGGACGAAAAGGGATGGTATACCCTTGTAAATTTAAAGGATGTATGGGATATCAATATTATAGGAAGAACATCAAAAGAGAGGGTTGGCTATGGGACCCAAAAACCTGAGGAATTATTAGAAAGGATTATCCTTGTATCATCCAATGAAGGTTCTCTTGTTGGAGATTTCTTTGCAGGCAGTGGAACATCTGCTATAGTAGCGGAAAAAAATAAAAGGTCCTGGATAGTTTCTGATATGGGACCTGCATCTCTAGCTACTATAATAAAACGTTTAAATAATATAGGGGCAAAACCCTCTATGATTATGCATAATGATAAGGTAGGGAATAGTGGCCTAGTAGAGTTTGAGAAAACCCTATATATCCATGGGGGAAAGATTATAATTTATATTGAATTAAAAAATTACAAGATAAGTTTGGATGAAATAAGTTTTATAAAAAACCACAGGGAAACAATTGAAGAAGCGGGAAAAGTAGAAGCCCTAAACATGTTAGATTATATAGGCCTAGGGTACTTATATAAGGAAGATAATTTTAAAATTATATGGGAAAACCATAGGGACAAACATGGGTTAATGCTAGACAAAACCTTTAAGATTACCATAGCTGATCTAGGATATAGTGAATTGTATTTTAAGTTTGTAGATATATTTGGCCAAGTATTTTATGAAGAAATCAAAATAAGATAATTGTTGGCTTATCTATAATTTAGTATATAATATAATTATAGTAGAAATATAATATAAAGATAATGAAAATAAGGAGGCCAATATGGACGATAAAAAAGAATTTTTAGAAGATCATGATCACCATGACCACAATCACGATGATGAGGGGGTAATTTACTTATCCTTTGAAGATGGGGAAGAGGTAGCCTGTGATATACTAGGGGTATTTGAAGTAGAAGAAAAGGAGTATATAGCCTTGCTACCAGAAGATGAAGATGAAATACTTCTATATGAATTTGTTGAAATAAATGAAGAAGAATTTGATTTACTTCCTATAGAGGATGAGGAAGAATTAAATCTTGTATATGAGGCTTATGTAGCCTTGTTTGAGGAAGATTTTGATGATTTTGAGGACGAAGAGGATTTTGATGAAGAATAAAAAACTAAAAAAATAAGGTATCTTACAATAGATACTTTATTTTCAATAGAAAAGGAAATTTTACTTTTATGAACAAAGGCAGGGGGATATATTGTATAAACTAATAGCCATTGATTTAGATGGCACCTTGTTAACAGATAGCAAGGAGATTACAAAAGAGAACATTGACTTTATTAATCATATAATTGATAGGGGTTATGAAGTAGTAATTGCAACTGGGAGAGGATACTATTCAGCTAAAAATCTTACAAAAGATTTATCAAAACCCTTAGTCTATATATCAAACAATGGGAATGTTGTAAGAAATTCCCAAGGTGATGAAGATATAGCCATAAAAGTAATTGACGGAGAAGATTATAGGGCAATCCTTAGGGAGGGTGAAACCAGGAAACTTCTTCCTATAATTCATGTTGACCACTATCACAATGGATATGATATAATAGTAAGTAGTGAAACAATAAAAAACAAAGAATTTAAATCCTATATAAAGGCTAATTATAGGTATAGAGAAATAAACTATTTTGAAGAGGAAATAGACAGGATTTTATGTATCGTATACCCTGGAAACCATATAGACTTAAAGGGTTTTAATGACCATATTCTAGAAGCATTCCCAGAAAGATTTGGAACCCATATCATGGAAAATGTTGACCAGGCAGAAGGTTTGTTTGAGATTATGAATCCTATGGGTAACAAGTGGAGTGGCATAATGGAATATGCTAGTTTAAAAGGGATTAAGGAAAGCGAAATTATTGCTATAGGTGATGATAATAACGACCTAGATATGATAAATCAGGCGGGCCTAGGAATAGCCATGAAAAATGCCAGTAGTCTAGTTAAATCTGCTGCAGACCTAATAAGTGAAAAAGATAATAATGACTCAGGGGTTAGCCATGAACTAGGTAGGATACTAAAAGTATAGTTTGGAGATAGATTATTTAGAGGTGGAATATTTGGGTGAAATTTTAGTCTACAGGACCTATTCAGGTTATTTGAAGGAAAGATTTGGTGAGAAGGTTTACAAATTGCCTATAAGTTTGCCCCTGACGTGCCCCAACAGGGATGGCTGTATAGGAGAAGGTGGTTGTACCTTCTGTGGGGAAGAAGGTGGTTCTTTCGAGAACCTTTCAAATAAAATTACAGTAAAGGAACAACTAGAAAAGAATATGGACTATATAGGTAGGCGCTATAAGGCTAATAAGTTTATAGCCTATTTTCAAAACTTTTCAAATACCTATCTACCTATAGAAGATTTTAAAAACTATATAAAAGAAGCAATAAGTGAAAACATTGTTGGAATTTCTATATCTACAAGGCCAGACTGCATTAGTGATGTCTATCTGGAGTTTCTCAGAAAGATAAGTGAAGACTTTAATCTGGAAATAACCATTGAGCTGGGCCTCCAAAGTGTAAACTATCATTCATTGGCCAAGATTAATAGGGGCCATAGCCTGGCAGAATTTATTGATGCAGTATTAAGATGCAAAAGGTATGGAATAAGGATATGTACTCACTTAATCCTAAATTTACCTTGGGACAAGGACTTGGATCTAGTAGAAAATGCAAAAGTAATCTCCTCCTTAAATATAGAGGAGGTAAAGCTACATAGCCTCTATATAGTAAAAGGAACTGAGCTAGGAAGACAATATGAAAACAAGGAAATTCAATTAATAAGCAGGGACCATTATATAGAAAGGGTAATAAAATTTTTGGAATACCTAAGTCCCAGTATTATAGTTCAAAGGCTAATAGGCCGGGCTCCAGAGGAGGATGCACTCTTTGTAAACTGGAATGAATCATGGTGGAAGATTCGTGACCAAATTGTGGAAACTATGGAAGCTAGGGGAACTTTTCAAGGCAGGAAGTTTGATTATTTAAATGGAAAAGCTTTAAGGAAATTTGAAGAAATCCGATAATAATTGACAGTTTTAAAATCGGATAATATATAAAATAAAGAAAGGTTAGGTGGTCAACATGGTTAAGTTTATTTTAGGTGGCAAGGGAACTGGCAAGACAAAATGGTTAATCGACAATGCAAATAAAGACATGAAGGAAGGCAATGGAAATATTGCATTTATTGATGTTGATGACGATCATATATTTAGTCTGGACTACAATGTAAGACTTATTAATGCCATGGAATTCGATATTTTAAATGTTGAATCTTTCTATGGCTTTTTATGTGGTCTTATTTCTATGGATTACGATATGGAAAAGGTCTATATTGATAGTATTTATAAAATAATGGACATAAGCATAGATGATATAAGAGACCTAGTAAATAGATTAACTAAGATTGGCAAAAAGATGGAAACACTTTTTTATATAAATGTTGATTATCTTATGGATGATATACCTGAAGATCTTAGGGATTACTGTATAGAAATAGAAGCAATTGAAGAAAACCATGTAAAGATGAAAGCCTAAACAAAGAAAGGCAGGATATAATCCTGCCCTTTCCTTTTACTTAAGTGTCTGAAATGTATCACAATCTGTTTCTTCAGTAGTTTTAGCATCCCTAGGCTTGATTTCAATCTTTCCAGCAGAACAAAGATCTCCAGGATGATGATATTTACAAGTGTTTACTATACACTTTACACCGTCAATTATTTCTTCATTATGTTGCATAGCTATCTCCTTTCAAAATATTCTTCTTACAGGATTAGTTTTTCAAATATTTATTAAAATTATACAAGATAAAAGAAAACTTATGGATTAAAGAGGTAGATAAGATGAGCAAGGTTCAACGTTTAGACAAGGTTTTGGCAAATATGGGCTATGGAAGCAGAAAAGAGGTAAAAAGTCTTATTAAAGAAGGATCAGTAAGTGTAAACAAGCTTACTATTGTAAAAAATGATTTTAAATTAAACCCATATATAGATGAAATATATGTAAATGGTGAAAGATTGGAGTACAGGGAGTTTATATACCTAATGATGAATAAACCCCAGGGATTGGTATCTTCAACTGACGATCCTCACACAGACACGGTTATAGGTTTGTTGGATGAAGAATACCTGATATATAGACCATTTCCTGCTGGTAGATTAGATAAAGATACTGAAGGCCTGCTACTGATAACTAATGATGGACAATTGGCCCACGAATTACTTTCTCCCAAAAAAGGAATATATAAGACCTACTATGTAGAAGTGGATGGATATGTTGAAGACTTACATAAGCTTGATTTTAAAAAGGGTATAATCTTAGATGATGGATATAAAACCTTACCTGCTGATTTGGAGATTATTGAAGCAGGTATAATTTCCAAGGTTAACTTAAAAATTCAGGAGGGCAAATACCATCAAGTAAAAAGAATGTTTGAAAGTCTATCCATGAAGGTCTTATACCTAAAAAGAACTTCCATGGGAAGTTTAAAATTAGATGAGGGTTTAAGCATAGGCGAATATAGGGAATTAACAGAAGAGGAAGAAAGTGACTTAAAAAACCTATAGAAATATGCTATAATAGATATTGAAAATTTATAAATAGAATGGGTGCATAAATTGAATATCAGTAAAGAAAGGGATATATTTGAAGGTTTTTTTGAAAATAGGTCATCCCTTATATATCAGTATGAAAGTGGGAAAATAAGTAAAAAGGAGTTTCTAGAAAATAATTATGAATTGGTAAGACGAACAAGTATCAGGCCATTTCTTAGGATAGATAGTTATGAAATGGGTATGTTTAACTACCAATATTACAATGTTTTAGCCAAGTATTACATAATGCTAGCCAAAGATGTTAGAAATACTAGAAGACACCAAAGATACTATTTCTACTATCGAAATAAGGGTAATAATTATTACCATGAAAAGGACAAGGCCGCCTTAGACTTATTAAAGTTTCTAGAATTCAAGGATGTTGAAGCTTATTTTATTGAATTAGAATCAAAATCACTTCAGGGCAAATTATTTGAAATAGTCCTATTGGATTATAAGGAGGCAATATTTCATTCAAAAGCCCAATGGTTTCTAGATATTCTGAAAGAAAATGGAGTATTTCAAATAAATAAAAGACCTTCCTTGATAGATGAATATATAAATGAAGTATATTAAAATGACTAGCTAGGGCTAGTCATTTACATTTGTTTTGCTATAATTTTTACAATGTCCTCAAGGGGAGAATTCTTAGGTATTTTAAAGCTACCAGATTGTAGCTTCCTATCCAAACTCATTTCTGACGCTTTTGATGTGAATTCATTAGAACTTGATACTAGTCCTTTACTAGAAAGAATATCACCAATCTTATTTGAAGTAGAACCTGGTGGAATCTCAACCGAGATTGTTTCTGTGCTTACAGGTGGAGTTTCTATATCTTGTATGGGTTCATCAGGCTCCCCATCAATAGGGTCCTCATCATCAGGATCCTCCAGCTCTACAGGAGGGATATTGGGCTTCTCAACCTCTCCTTGAGAATTTCCTTGATCTGCATAGGCATCCTGTGTATTTTTTGTAAATAGGATATTTAAACGCCAGTTAATTGTCAAAACAATTACAACTATAATTCCACCCATTACAAATATATCAACATAGGAATGTAAAAGGTCTAATAGGCTATTAAAAAACTTTTTCATTTGACACCCCTCTTTTTATGTAGGAATTGAATTTATGTCTAAAGATATTATATAATATAATTATAACACAAGATTGAAGGAAAGGTGAAGACTTTGAAAGAAATTATTGTGAAAACAAATGATTCAGACCAAAGGTTGGATAGGTTTCTAAAGAAGTACCTAGATAAGGCAAGTACAGGATTTATATATAAAATGATTAGGAAGAGAAATATAAAATTAAACAATTCAAGAGCCAATCCAGAAACTACCATTTATGAAGGGGATATAATACAATTATATCTAGCTGATGAAACCATAGAGAAGTTTAGAAGTGAAAAGAAAACTATTAAATCAAAAATAAGTCCGGATATAATATATGAGGATAAAAATATTATTTTAATCAATAAAGAAGTAGGGCTCCTATCCCATGGTGCTGGAGGGGATTTTACTGAAAATATAGTTGATAGTATGATAAGCTATTTAATTGAAAAAGGGGACTATATGCCCAGGCTTGAAAAGACCTTTACACCAGCTATATGCAACCGTTTAGATAGAAATACATCAGGACTTATAATTGGTGCAAAAAACTATGAAAGCCTAAAGCTTATAAATCAGGCATTGAAGGATCAAGATATAGGAAGATTTTATAAAACCATAGTAAAGGGACAGGTGGATGGGGATTTCCAGGTTGAAGGATACCTATCCAAAGACACAGACAAAAACAAGGTTGAGATTTCAAAAAAGGAGGGCGAAAACAACAAAAAGGTAATAACAAAGATTAAATCGCTTAAGGCGACAGTTGAATACTCTCTATTGGAAATTCAACTTATTACAGGAAGGACCCACCAAATAAGAGGGCACTTGTCCTCTTTAGGCCATCCAATAATAGGTGATAGGAAATACGGAAACAATGAAACAAATGAAAACTTTAGGAAAATCTACGGTTTAAATCACCAGTGGCTTCATGGCTATAGGCTTGAGTTCAACAAGCTAGAAGGCATACTGGAGTATTTAAATGGAAGGAGCTTTACTAGTAAAGTAAGCGGAAAATATAAAAAAATCCAAGATGACTTATTTAGAGATTAAATAAATTCTCTTGTATGCAAAATGATTTTGATGGGCTTAGTAGGTAGGAAAACCTAGTTATCTGGTGAAGCTAGGTCTTGAGATTTACTTGATCCCCTATTGACAAAATAAGGGCATTCTTTGATAGGAGTATCAGATGCTTTGGTAGCCTCCTTAAGGGTGCAAATCCCGTCCTCCTGGTAGAGACATATTTCTGAGCAAGGAATCATTACAATACCTCCATATATTGCTAGTGTATATATTGTCACCAGTTAGGATAAAAATTATCCACTAACATATGTATGGGCTAAATTACATAGATTAAGAATTGGAAGGAGTAGATTAAATTGTTAATTGAATATTTATTTATATTTTTTGCAAGAGTAATAGATGTAACCTTAGGAACAATGAGAACCCTTATGGTGGTTCAAGGTAGGAAGTTTGAAGCTGCAACTGTAGGATTTTTTGAGGTTATTATTTATATCACTGCCCTAGGAAAGGTTGTGGATAGTTTAGACAATCCCTTGAATTTATTGGCCTATGGACTAGGTTTTGCTTGTGGAAATTATGTGGGAATAATGGTTGAAAATAAGATTGCTCTAGGAAAGCTTGGGGCACAAATAGTTCTAAAATCATCTGGCAATAAGGAACTGATAGAAATACTGCGTGAAAATAAATTTGGGGTAACCATTATAGATGGCTACGGTATAGATGGTCCTAGGGAAATTTTAAATGTTGCCCTAAACAGAAAGGACCTGGAGAAATTAAAAGATAAGGTTTATGGCTATGATAAAAGTGCCTTTATAACAGTAAGTAGTATAAATCCCATAAGTGGAGGTTTTTTCCACTCTATGAAAAGAAAATAAGACTAGTAATATCATAAAACCTTCTTAATTCTAATATATTAGTAACAGTATAAAGGGGGAGGTTAATATGATAAATAAAAGAATCCTAGTATTTGGTTTGATTGCAATTCTTGCAATATCTATAGTAAAATTGGGAACAGACCTAGTAAAGGAAAATATCATGGGAAAAGAAGCAGATGAATTGGAAATTGTAAGATCAGATGGTGATGATATTGTTCTATTAGATGATGGTGACATGAGAAAGACAGTAATGTACTTTCAAAATGGAGATGGATATTTAGTACCAGTCATGAAGCAAATACCCTGGGATGAAGGAATTGCCAAAGCTACCCTTTCAAACATGGTAGACTCTGGTGAAATAAGGGAATCCTTAATAGATACAGGTCTGTCTGCAATTATCCCTACAGGAACCATAATTAATGGTATATCCATTAATGAAGAAACTGGAGTCTGCAAGGTGGATTTCAATGGAAACATCCTTAACACAGACTCCAAAGAAGATGAAGAAAACCTAATAAAAGGCATAGTATATACACTGACAGAGTTCCCAAGGATAAAGGAAGTACAAATCATGGTTGAGGGGAAAATATTACCTAAACTAAAACATGGGTCCCCTGTGTCAGAACCAATTGGTAGAGAAAATATCAACACACTAGGAGACCTAAGTAAGGGTAAATCCAATGTAGTAGTCTACTTTATAGATGATAGTGAGGAAGAATTTAACTACTATATACCAGTGACAATTCCTACTATGGCACCAGTTACCAATGTAGGATCGGCCTTAGATGTTCTCTTCCAAGGGCCACCTGAATTATCAGGTCTGAGAACAGATATACCTAAGGATATAAGCCTAGGAGGGGTAGAGATAAAGGATGGAACAGCCTTTGTTGATATATCTACCAAGGTTGGAGATGGAATTGATGATGAAAAAATTAGCTTGATAATGAAAAATATAGGTTTAACCCTAGGGGAGTTTAAAGAAATTGAAAATGTAGAAATCTTTGTAGATGGAAAGGTTGTAAACACAGCTGTACCAGTGTTTGCCAATGAATACTAAATGGGAGAGCTAGACTCTCCTATTTTATTTTAGTGAAAAAACCATTTACTTTTGGTAGAATGGTAGTATGATTGGAGAGATGAAAATGAGAATAGACAAAAGAAGATTTGATGAAATGAGAGATGTAAAAATTACGAGAGATTATTTACAAAACCCTAATGGTTCTGTCCTTATAGAAATGGGGAATACCAAGATTATATGTACCGCCATGTTTGATGATAGGGTCCCGCCCTTTTTAAAGGGAACAAATTCTGGATGGGTAAGTGGGGAGTATTCAATGCTACCTGGATCTACATTAAACAGGAAAATAAGAGAATCTACCAGAGGTAAGGTAGATGGCAGGACTCAGGAAATACAAAGACTTATAGGAAGGTCCCTTAGGTCAGTTGTAGACCTTTCCAAAATGGGAGAAAGAACCCTATGGATAGATTGTGATGTAATACAGGCAGATGGCGGTACAAGAACAGCCTCAATAACAGGTGGATTTGTAGCCATGGTTGATGCCTTTTATAAAATATATAAGGATAAGCTTATAGAAGAAATGCCAGTAAAAAACTTTTTAGCAGCTATTAGTGTAGGAATATGGGAAAGTCAGCCACTCTTAGACCTATGTTATGAAGAGGACCACAAGGCCCTAGTAGATATGAATATAGTTATGAATGATAATAATAAGTTTATAGAAATACAGGGTACAGGTGAGGAAGCTGATTTTACTAGAGAAGAATTAGATAGGCTACTGGACTTGGGGGAAAAGGGCAATAGGGAGCTTATAGAAATACAGAAAGAAACACTTGGGCCTATAGGAATCTTAATAGGAAAAGGAAATACAAAAGATGACTAGGAAACTTGTATTATCCACTAATAATGTTAACAAGATCCAAGAAATTAAATACCTTCTAGAAGATTTACCTATCCAGGTTCTATCAAAGAAAGATATAGGCCAAGGAGGTTTTGAAATCTTAGAAGATGGGGAAAGTCTGGAAGCCAATAGTCAGAAGAAGGCAATGGAACTTTCAGAGCTAACTAACTATATGGTAGTGGCTGATGATTCCGGCCTTTTTGTAGATGCACTAGGTGGGAAACCTGGAGTTTTTTCATCTAGATATGCTGGAGAAGAAGGAAATGATAGGAAAAACAATGAAAAGTTACTGGAAGAAATGAAAAATTTTCAGTATGAAGATAGAAAGGCTAGCTTTAAGGCAGTAGTGACTCTAGTAACAGAGGATAAACAAGTAATAAATGTTCATGGCCAATGTAGGGGGCATATAGGCTTTTCCTTACAAGGACCAGAAGTATTTGGTTATGACCCACTCTTTATACCAGAGGGCTATGACAAAAGTTTTGCAGAACTGGATATGGAGATTAAAAATAAAATCAGCCATAGGGCCAAAGCCTTGGAAAAGTTAAAGAAAGTCATAAAAGGCTTACTAGAGGATGATAATTATGAAAATCCTAGTAATCAGTGATACTCATGGAAGCTATGAAACTTTACTAGATTCTATAATATATGAAGAATTTGATATGGTAATACACCTAGGAGACTATGTTGAAGATGGGGAGAGCATATGTGAATATTTAAGCCTGCCCTCACTTATAGTTGCTGGAAATGGTGATTTTGCTTCTATATATAAGGATGAAGAGTTATTAGAAGCTAAGGGAAAAAGAATACTTCTAACACATGGACACTTATATAATGTTAGAAGAGGGATAGACAGCCTGTATTACAGAGCTATGGAAGAGAAAGCAGACCTGGTTTTGTTTGGCCATACACATATTGCTGTCAACCATTTTGAAAATGGTATAATATTTATGAACCCGGGAAGTCCTTCTTTTCCAAGAAATAATTTTTATTATGAAAACAAGGATAAACCCAGCTATGGTATAGTTACCATTAGTCATGATATTAAACCAGAAATTATAGAAATATAAGTAGGAGATTGTAAGGGGGATATAATTGAATAAAAAGCAAAAAGTCTTATATTTTATTTTATTAATTATACTATTTATTGGGGTAACATATTTAAGGAATTCTCAGGATGATTTTGAGGGCGGAGCTTTAGAAGTACACTTTATAGATGTAGGCCAGGGGGATTCAATACTAATCAAAAGCAATAATGAGGCCATGCTCATAGATGGGGGTAAAAGGTCAAGTAAGGATGTGGTTTTAGAATACATTCAAAATGAAAGAATAGAGAACTTAAAGTACATAGTTGCAACCCATCCCCATGAAGATCATATAGGAGGCTTGCAAAATGTAATTGAAAATATCCCTGTGGAAAATATACTAATGCCTAAGGTTACTGCAAATACTAAAGTATTTGAAAATCTTTTGGATATCATATCAGATAAGGGGCTTAAAATTACCCTTGCAAAATCAGGCGATAACTATGAACTAGATGGATCAAAATTGATAATCATAGCTCCAAATAGTGAAGAATATAGCAACTTGAACAATTATTCAGTGGGGATTCAGCTTGTTTTTGGCCAGGTTGGATTTGTATTTACTGGTGATGCAGAAGTTCCATCTGAAAAAGAAATTGTAGAAAGGTTCGGAAGTGGTTTAAGAGCAGATGTATTAAAATTAGGTCATCATGGTAGCAACACATCCTCTACTGAAGATTTTCTAAATGCGGTGAATCCAAAACATGCCATAGTATCAGCAGGGGACAAGAACTCCTATGACCATCCCCATAAGGAAGTATTGGAAAGACTTAAGAAGATGGGGGTAGAAATCTATAGGACTGACTTGCTAGGTCATATAGTTGTTACCAGTGATGGGGAGGACTTAAAATTTATAAAGCAAAAAAACTAGAGGTGAAAGTATGAGATTTACTATAGATAGGATTATAGATAAATATGCTGTTGTAGAGTTGGACAACATGGAAATGATTGAGATACCAATGGAGATATTACCAAGTGATGCAAAGGAAGGAGATATTATCCATCTTACTATAGATTACCATGAGACTAGCTTGAGAAAACAAAGAATTGAGGATAAATTTAATAGTCTTCTGTCAGAAGAAGACAAATAGATAGAAAGGCCTTGATTCTAAGCAATGCAATGATAAGAAGAAATAGTCAGCCAAAAAAAGATATAAAAATATAATTGACATTGTATAAAATTCCTGCTATAATTCTATATTGTTAGCACAAAAAAACCTGCAGAAAATTGCGGGTGTAGCTCAGTGGTAGAGCACTGGCTTCCCAAGCCAGCCGCGAGGGTTCGATTCCCTTCACCCGCTCCAAGAAGATTGGGTATATGGGAAACACTGAAATGCTGACATAAGATCATGGTGGGTGTGGCCTAGTTGGTTAGGGCGCCAGATTGTGGCTCTGGAGGTCGTG
>CAZFIO010000013.1:0-22738 GCA_964519585.1 uncultured Tissierellaceae bacterium | reverse complement strand
AAGATATCAAAAATCTATTTTAGAGAGCTAGTGGTTGGTGAAAATTAGCATAGATATGATATATAATACTAGTTTTTTCGCATCTTCACTGAGAAATAAAAATTAGGTGAAGACGGAGCCACCGTTACATGGATACTGGATGATAGTCCAGGAAAGAGGCAGACCTTCTGCAAATTAGGGTGGTACCACGAATTTTACCTTCGTCCCTATAAGTTTAACTTATAGAGACGGAGGTTTTTTTATTTTAAGGAGGTAATAAAATGACAAGAACTATCAAACTTTTTGATACAACCTTAAGAGATGGAGAACAATCCCCAGGCTGTAGCATGAACAAAAGAGAAAAATTACTTCTAGCAAAGCAATTGGAAAAAATGGGAGTAGATATAATCGAGGCTGGTTTTGCTGCATCTTCCGAAGGAGACTTTCAGTCAGTTGAATTAATAGCAAACAATATAAAAAACTCCACTGTAGCAGTCCTTGCCCGAACAGTCAGAGACGATATAGATAAGGCCTGGGAGGCAGTAAAGGGAGCTGCAAAACCTAGGATACATACCTTTATAGCAACCTCAGATATTCATATGAAATATAAACTAAAAATGAAGCCAGAGGAAGTTAAAAGGAGGGCTACAGAAATGGTTGCCTATGCAGCTAGCCTTTGTCCAGAGGTGGAATTTTCAGCAGAAGATGCAACCAGATCAAATCCAGAATTTTTAGCAGAAATATTTGATGCAGTCATAGAAGCAGGAGCTAAAATAATCAACATTCCAGATACTGTGGGCTATACCACTCCTGATGAATTCTATAACTTTATCATGGACTTAAGAAAAAGAACTAGGTTGCTTGATACAGTGGAAATATCAGTCCATTGCCACAATGACCTAGGACTAGCAGTGGCCAACACCCTAGCAGCAGGAAGGGCAGGAGTCAGTCAATTTGAGTGCACCATAAATGGAATAGGAGAAAGGGCAGGGAATGCTGCACTGGAAGAGTTGGTAATGATTATGAATGTTCGTCATGATGACTATGGATTCAAATCCAATATAGATACAAGGGAAATCATGAAAACTTCTAATCTTTTATCCAGCATAACTGGAGTATCAGTCCAACCAAATAAGGCTATAGTTGGAGCCAATGCCTTTGCTCACGAATCAGGAATCCACCAACACGGAATGCTTAGCCATAGTTCAACCTATGAAATCATGAGGCCAGAATCTGTGGGAATAAGTGAAACAAATATGGTTATAGGGAAGCATTCTGGAAGGCATGCCTTTAGGGATAAGATTTCTTCTATGGGCTATGAATTAAATGATGAAGAGATGGAAAGGACCTTTACCGATTTTAAAAAGCTGGCAGATAAGAAGAAACAAATCTTTGATAAGGATATAGATGCAATTATTACAAATAGGGGAACTAGGGCAGAGGATAAATATAAGCTAGTAAGATTTGTAATTAATAGTGGAAATACAATCACAACTACAGCATCTGTTGTCTTAAATAAGGATGGGGAAGAGGTAGAAGGCGTCTCCTTTGCAGGGGGCCCTATAGATGCTGCCCTAAGGGCTATTGATAATTGCCTAGATATAGAGGTGAAACTAGAGGATTATTCCCTACAATCAGTGACAGAAGGCACAGATGCCCTAGGTTATTCTCTAGTGAAACTAGAATACAAGGGCAACCACTACACAGGAAGAGGCACCAGCGTAAATGTGGTGGAAGCAAGTATAAAGGCATATCTAAATGCAGTAAATAACATATATTAATGAACGATGGTTAAACAATGGTTGAACAATAGGGGAACAATAGTTTAACAATTGTTAGACAGTTAGTCAGAGGACAGTTAGACAGAAAAAACTTATAAAAGAGGTAATCTCTGGTTTTATGGTCAAGAAAATATAACAAGTATAAGGGCTGAGATGAGTTAAATCTAAGATTTAGCCAAAGGCTGTGCCTGACTACTGATGGCTGACCAACTGTATAAAAAGGGTCAAACTAAAAGGAATTTTGGGAAAAGTTGATTATTACAATTGCTAGACTATGGCTAGACTATGGCTTGACAATCGCTTGACTATCGTTAATAAAGGGAGGAAGAAAAATGGGAATGACTATGACACAAAAAATCCTGGCTGCCCATGCTGGATTAGACAGGGTGGAAGCTGGGGAATTTATTGAGGCAAGGCTAGATATGGTACTGGGAAATGATATTACAGGACCAGTAGGAATAAATGAATTTCATAAAATGGGGGCAGAAAAGGTATTCGACAAGGACAAGATTGCCCTAGTGCCAGATCATTTTACACCAAATAAGGATATAAAATCAGCTGAAAATTGTAAGTTTATGAGGGAGTTTGCCTATGATCAAGAAGTGACTAACTATTTTGAAATAGGAGAAATGGGTATAGAACATGCTCTATTACCAGAAAAAGGTCTAGTAGTAGCTGGGGATGTAGTTATAGGGGCAGATTCACATACATGTACTTATGGAGCCTTAGGTGCCTTTTCAACTGGGGTTGGCAGTACTGATATGGCAGCAGGTATGGCAACAGGTGAGGCCTGGTTTAAGGTACCTCCAGCAATCAAGTTTAACCTTGTAGGAAAGCCTACAGAATGGGTCAGTGGTAAGGATATTATCCTTCATATAATCGGTATGATAGGGGTGGATGGGGCCCTATATAAGTCTATGGAGTTTGTTGGAGAGGGAATACAAAACTTAAGCATGGATGATAGGTTTACCATTTCCAATATGGCCATTGAAGCAGGGGCAAAAAATGGAATCTTCCCAGTGGATGATTTAACAATTGCCTATATGAAAGAACACTCCACCAGAGACTACACCATATATGAGGCTGATGTAGATGCTATTTATGATGAAGAACATACTATAGACCTATCTAGTCTAAGACCTACAGTTTCTTTCCCTCATATTCCTGAAAATACTAGGACCATAGATGAAGTAGGAGAGATAGAAATTGACCAGGTAGTTATAGGTTCTTGTACCAATGGTAGGATAGATGATTTAAGGGCGGCTGCCAAAATACTTAAGGGGCAAAAAGTTAAGAGAAATGTAAGGGCCATAATCTTCCCAGCGACCCAAAAGATTTATCTAGATGCACTAGAAGAAGGGCTTATAAAAATATTTATTGAAGCAGGTGCAGTTGTAAGTACCCCAACCTGTGGACCCTGCCTAGGTGGATACATGGGTATACTGGCAGCAGGAGAGAGATGTGTAGCTACTACTAACAGGAACTTTGTTGGGAGGATGGGCCACACAGAGTCAGAAGTATATTTAGCAAGCCCTGCAGTAGCAGCAGCTTCAGCCATAACAGGAAAAATATATAATCCAGAAATGATAAGGGAGGTCATATAGTGAAGGCCAAGGGAAGGGTTTTTAAATACGGAGACAACATAGATACAGATGTAATAATTCCAGCTAGGTACTTAAGCACATCAGATCCTGATGAGCTAAAGGTCTACTGCATGATTGACATAGATAAAGAATTTGCAGACAAGGTAAGGCCTGGAGATATTATGGTAGGCCAGAAAAACTTTGGTTGTGGTTCATCAAGAGAACATGCCCCCATAGCTATCAAGGCTTCAGGAATTTCTTGTGTAATAGCGGAAAGTTTTGCAAGGATTTTCTATAGGAACTCTTTTAATATAGGGCTTCCCATAATAGAAAGCCCAGAAGCAGCTAGGGGAATCGAAGATGGAGACCAGGTTGAGATAGATTTTGAGACAGGACAAATCACCAATATAACTAAAGGTGAAAAATACCAAGCTCAAGCTTATCCAGAATTTATCCAAAGAATTATAGAAAAAGAAGGCTTAGTAAACTATATTAAGGAAAAGGTCTAGGTGGTCAATATGGAATACAAAATAGCTGTAGTTAAGGGGGATGGTATAGGGCCAGAAGTTGTAGATTCAGCCCTAGAAGTCCTAGATAGGATAGGAGAAAAACATAAGCATAAGTTTATATACAAGGAAGTTTTAGCAGGAGGGGCAGCCTATGATGAGTGTGGTCAACCTCTACCCCAAGAAACCATAAAGGCATGTAAGAATAGCCAGGCAGTTATATTAGGTGCTGTAGGTGGAGATAAATGGGATAGCCTTCCTAGAGAAAAAAGACCAGAAAGGGCAATCCTAGGCTTAAGGAAGGAATTAGGACTCTTTGCAAATTTAAGGCCTGGAAGCCTCTTTCAAGCCTTGGAAGATAGGTGCCCCCTAAAAAGTCATATAGTTAAGGATGGTTTTGACATCCTGGTGGTAAGGGAGTTGACCGGTGGTATTTACTTCGGAGAAAGTGGAACCAGGGATAATAAATATGGACCTGCTGCCTATGACGTGGAGGAGTATAGTGAATTTGAGGTAGAAAGAATAGCAAGGGTTGCCTTTGATATGGCCATAAAAAGAAGGAAAAAACTTACATCAGTAGACAAGGCAAATGTCCTAGAAAGCTCTAGGTTATGGAGAAGGGTAGTGGAAGAAGTAGCTGTAGACTATCCTCAAGTAGAATTAAATCATATGTATATAGACAATGCTTCCATGCAGGTTATAAGGGATCCTAAACAATTTGATGTAATACTTACTTCCAATATATTTGGGGACATTCTGTCTGATGAAATCAGTATGCTGACTGGTTCTATAGGCCTACTACCCTCCGCCAGCTTAGGTTCATCTGGCATAGGTCTATTTGAACCAATCCATGGTTCAGCCCCAGACATAAGAGGCAAAGGGATAGCAAATCCTATAGCTACCATCTTATCTGTGGCTATGATGCTTAGATTTTCTTTTAATCTTAAAGAAGAAGCAGAAGAAATAGAAAATGCTGTGGCTAGTGTTTTAAATAAGGGATATAGGACCTCTGATATAGCAAATAAAAATGAAATACCTCTTAAAACAAGCGAAATAACTGAATTAATAGTGCAAGAAATATAAAAGGAAAAACTACCCATTGATTTTTTTGAAAATAAGTCTTGACTTATATTTTAGAAAAGGTTAAGATTGTTAATAATTAAAAAAATCAGAATAAAAGCATTGATGGAGACAAAAATACAAGAAAACTTATTTACAGAGAACTGACAAATGGTGAGAGTCAGAAATAAGGATGTATATACTAATCACTCCAGAGCTGTCCAGTCGAAATGATTATTCAGAGTAGATAAGATCGGAATCTCAAAGAGATATGCCACCGTTATATGGCTAGGGTTAAAGTTAAACTTGGACCTGAAAAGGCAAATGACGCGAGTCATAGGCAAAAATGGGTGGTACCACGAAGAATTCGTCCCTAGTATATTTCTATACTAGGGATTTTTTTTATGACCTAACCCGATTTGTGATATTTCTTCACAAATCGATGGTAGGTCAAACGCACCGAGAACCAATTTTACACGACCAAAGGGAGTGAATAAAATTGTGTTTCGAGACTGCGTCATCTACCACTAGGATAATTTAATCCTGTTTACACAAGATTCGTGGTCTGCAAATCTGGGGAATTGCCTCTGGGCTATTTCGCACCTATAAATCTTTTATAGATTATTAAATTCAGAGTTCTAATAATGTTTTAAGGGGAGGAGCTTATGTTAAGATTATACAATTTCATGGAAGCAAGAGAAAGATTAGGGACTGTTATAGACAAGACAAAAATTATTCATAGTGAGGTGTTTTCACAGGAATCAGGAAATCAGGTATATATTAAACCAGAAAACCTACAAAGGACAGGATCCTTCAAACTAAGGGGAGCCTACAACAAGATGGTTAAGCTATCTGATGAAGAAAAGAAAAAAGGAGTTATAGCATCTTCAGCAGGCAATCATGCCCAGGGAGTTGCCTATGCAGCAGAAAAACTTGGAATTAAATCAACCATAGTTATGCCAGCACATGCACCCTTAATAAAAGTTGATGCAACAAAAAAATACGGAGCTGAAGTTGTACTTCATGGTTATGCCTATGATGATGCCTATGCCAAGGCCTGTGAACTTCAAAAGGAAAAGGGTTATGTATTTATCCATCCCTTCAATGATGAAGATGTGATAGAAGGCCAGGGGTCTATAGCCCTAGAAATCCTAGAGGAGATACCTGATACAGATATACTTATGGTTCCTATAGGCGGTGGAGGTCTAATTTCTGGTGTAGCGGCAGCTGCCAAACAAATTAACCCAAAAATCAAGGTGATTGGCGTTGAGCCTGAGGGGGCAGCCAGTGCCATAGCAGCAGTTAAGAATGGCAATGTTTTAGAACTTAAGGATTGCCTGACCATTGCAGATGGAACTGCAGTTAAAAGAATTGGTGAAATAACCTTTAATTATATAAATAAATATGTAGATGAAATTATAACAGTGTCTGATTATGAATTAATGGAATCCTTCTTCGTGCTGGTGGAAAAACATAAGCTTATAGTCGAAAACTCAGGAATCTTATCTATAGCTGGAGCAAAGAAATTAAAAGAAAGAAATAAAAAGGTTGTAGCCATACTTAGTGGAGGCAATATAGATGTACTTACCATATCATCACTGATAAATAAGGGTCTGGTGGCTAGGGGAAGAATATTTAAGTTTTCTGTCTACCTACCTGATACTCCAGGACAATTGGTTAAGGTATCACAGGTTTTGGCAGAGCTCAATGCCAATGTAGTAAAACTGGATCACAATCAATTTATAAATCTAGATAGGTTCCATGATGTAGAGCTACAGGTTACCGTAGAAACCAATGGACAAGAACACATACAGAAAATCATAGAAACCATGAAGGAAAATAGCTTTAAGATAGAAATAAGAGATAACCATTAGTAATAAGAGGTGAAGAAATGAAGAATAAAATGATAAATGGATCTAGAATTTTACTAGAATCTTTATATAGGTTAGGAATTAGGGATGTATTCGGTTATCCTGGAGGAGCTGTAATTCCAATCTATGATGAGATATATAAATTCAAGAAAATAAACCATTACTTTTCTAGACAT
Source organism: uncultured Tissierellaceae bacterium (assembly GCA_964519585.1). Taxonomy (GTDB): domain Bacteria; phylum Bacillota; class Clostridia; order Tissierellales; family Tissierellaceae; genus CAZFIO01. Next base: position 15,783 of record CAZFIO010000013.1, on the reverse strand, counting down.
GAGCAGGGGGCAGCCCATGAGGCAGATGGTTATGCTAGGGCTTCCGGAAGAATAGGGGTATGTATAGCCACCTCAGGGCCAGGTGCAACAAACACTGTTACAGGGGTTATGACGGCCCACATGGATTCAGTACCCTTGATGGTTATTACTGGCCAGGTAACTTCCAACTTACTAGGTAAGGATGCCTTCCAAGAAAGTGATATTGTAGGAATCACCCTACCAATCACTAAGGATAGTAGACTGGTTACCGACATAAGAGATCTACCTAGAATTATAAAGGAATCCTACTATATAGCCACAACAGGTAGGCCAGGGCCAGTACTCATAGATATACCTAAGGATATACAGATGGCAGAAATAGAATATAGCGAATATGAAAAGCTATACTCTAGGGAATTAAACCTACCTGGTTATGATCCTACAATACTAGGTCATCCAAGGCAGGTAAAGATAGCTATAAACCTAATAAAAAAATCCAAGAAACCCCTAATAATTGCTGGGGCCGGTGTATTAAAGTCAAAGGCATCCAAGGATCTGATGAAGTTTGCAGAGGAGTCAGATATACCTGTAACTACAACCCTTCTGGGGCTAGGGTCCTTTCCTAGCAACCACGAACTAAACCTAGGAATGCTAGGTATGCATGGGACTGTAGCAGCAAATTATGCTACCATAGAAACCGACTTAATTATAGCTGCAGGTATAAGGTTTGATGATAGGATAGCAGGAAAACCAGAAAAGTTCGGTGAAAATGCAAAGATAATCCATATAGATATAGATCCAGCAGAAATAGGAAAAAACAAGAAGGTTGATGTACCTATAGTTGGAGACTTGAAAAATGTCCTAGAAAGATTTAGTGAGGATATAGGGAAAATACAGCATGAAGAATGGCATAAGAAAATCCTAAGTTGGAAGGAAGAATACCCCTTGGTTTATGACAAGAGTAAGGAAAACCGACTTATGCCCCAGGAAGTACTGGAATATCTCAACACTATATTAAAGGGAGAATATATAGTTGCCACAGATGTAGGCCAACACCAAATGTGGGTAGCCCAGTATATAGATTTCAATAGACCAAACACCATACTAACTTCTGGTGGAGCAGGAACCATGGGCTATGGACTTCCAGCCTCTATAGGAGCCCAGGTAGCTAAACCCAATGAAAGGGTAGTGGCTATACTTGGTGATGGGGGCATCCAAATGACTGTTCAAGAATTAATGATGATATCCCAATACAAACTTCCTATAAAAGTAATAATAATTAACAACTCCTATCTAGGAATGGTAAGGCAGTGGCAGGAATTGTTCAATGAAAAAAGGTACTCCTTTGTGGACTTAAGTATAAATCCTGACTTCAGTAAAATTGCAGAGGCCTATGGACTAGGATTTGCTAGGATTGAAACAAGGGAAGACTTAGAAAACAAGCTAGAAAAGTTGATAAAATCAGATGAGGGAACAATTATAGAATGTATAGTTGAGAAAGAAGCAAATGTACTTCCCATGATACCTTCAGGTGGTTCTGCTTCAGATATAGTTGGTAAAAAAGGGGTGTTGGGTCATGAATAAAACCTATGAAATGCTGATTATAACTAAAAACACCAATGGAATAGTTGCAAGAATAATGTCCATGTTTAACAGAAGGGGATATTTTGTAAAAAAGATGACAGCCGGAGTAACCAATGTAGAAGACTATGCAAGACTAACCCTTACTGTGGAAGGGGACCAGGAGACCCTGGATCAAATTCAAAAACAAGTATACAAGATAGTAGATGTGGTTAAGGTAAAAATATTTCCTGAAGAAGGTACTATCAGAAGAGAACTAATGCTTTTAAAGGTAAGGGCAGACAATGATACAAGACCTCAAATAGTACAAATTGCAGATATATACAGAGGAAACATCCTAGATGTAGGCCCCTCTTCTCTAGTGGTAGAACTGACCGGAGAGGTAAGCAAGCTTAAGGGATTTGTAGAAATAATGAAAAACTTTGGAATACTAGAAATTGCAAAAACAGGAGTACTGGCTATGAGCCGGGGAGAAAAGATGTAGCAACTTTATGCTTTAGGCTTTTAACTTAAATAAAAAAGGAGAGATAAAAATGGCAAAAATGTATTATGAAAATGATTGTAATTTAGAAAAATTAAATGGAAAAAAGGTAGCAGTTATAGGATTTGGTAGTCAGGGTCATGCCCATGCTTTAAATCTTTATGAATCTGGAGTAGATGTAACTGTAGGACTTTATGAAGGAAGCAAGTCCTGGAACAAGGCAGCAGAGGCAGGACTTAAGGTAACTACAGCAGGAGAGGCAGCAAAAGAAGCTGATGTGATTATGATACTTATCAATGACGAAAAGCAGGTAGGCTTATTTGAAAAAGACATAAGACCAAACCTTAGCAAGGGAAAATACTTGGCCTTTGCCCATGGATTCAACATCCACTATGGACAAATAGTGCCGCCAGCAGATGTAAATGTATTTATGATAGCACCAAAGGGACCAGGGCATACAGTAAGGAGCCAATACCAGGATGGGAAAGGAGTACCCTGCCTAATAGCAGTTCATCAAGATGTAAGTGGTGACACTCATGATGTAGGACTAGCTTATGCAGCAGGAATTGGTGGTTCAAGGGCAGGAGTTCTTGATACAACATTTAAAGAAGAGACAGAAACAGATCTGTTTGGGGAGCAGGCAGTACTTTGTGGTGGTGTTACAGAACTTATGAAGGCAGGATTTGATACCTTGGTTGAAGCTGGATATAGTCCTGAAAGTGCATATTTTGAATGTATACATGAAATGAAATTGATCATAGATTTAATAAATGAAGGTGGATTTTCCTATATGAGGTATTCCATCAGTGATACAGCTGAATATGGAGACTATGCAGTTGGTAAAAGAATAATAACAGAAGAAACAAGAAAGGAAATGAGGAAGGTTTTAAGTGAGGTACAAGATGGTACATTTGCAAAGAATTGGCTAGTTGAAAACAAGGTAAACAGACCATTCTTTGGGTCAAAAAGAAGACTAGAAGCAGAACATCCAGTTGAAATAGTAGGAAAGAAACTTAGGGGCATGATGAGCTGGTTAAAGAAATAAGGGGGCAAAAAGATGAATAGTAGTAAGGTGAAAACTGGAATAGAAAAAGCACCTCATAGGTCCTTATTGAAAGCCTTGGGATTAACCAATGAAGAAATAAAAAAGCCACTTATAGGAGTAGTAAACTCCTTCAATGAAATAGTTCCCGGACATAAGCATTTAAGGGAAATAGCTGAAGCTGTGAAAAAGGGAGTATTAATGGCTGGAGGTACCCCCCTAGAATTTCCATCCATATCTGTATGTGATGGTATAGCCATGAATCATGAAGGTATGAAATACTCCCTTGTAAGTAGGGAAATCATAGCTGATTCAACAGAAGTCATGGCTATGGCTCATGGACTTGATGGATTAGTAATGATACCTAACTGCGATAAGTCAGTACCAGGTATGCTAATGGCAGCTGCTAGGATAGATATTCCTACAGTAGTAGTAAGTGGAGGACCCATGCTAGCTGGTAAAGTAAGGGGAAAAAAGGTAGACCTAAGCACAGTATTTGAAGCTGTAGGTTCTGTAAGTGCTGGTACCATGACTGAGGAAGAATTAATTGAATTAGAAAATAGTGCCTGCCCTTCTTGTGGATCTTGCTCTGGAATGTTTACAGCCAATTCAATGAACTGTATGACAGAAGCCCTAGGGTTGGGATTACCTGGAAATGGAACTATACCTGCAGTATATGCAGATAGGTATAGGCTGGCAACCTATGCAGGAATGGCAGTAATGAACTTGGTTGAAAAGAATATTACACCAAGTCAAATCTTGACTCAAGAAGCCTTTAACAATGCCCTTGCAGTGGATATGGCCCTAGGTTGTTCAAGCAATACAGTTCTACACCTACTGGCCATAGCCTATGAAGCAGGAATAGAAATGAACCTAGATATAATCAATGAAATAAGCGAAAAAACACCAAACCTTTGTAGGTTAAGACCTGCTGGTCCCTATCATATAGAAGACCTACATGATGCAGGTGGAGTAATGGCAGTAATGAATGAATTGAGTAAAAGGGACTTACTGGACTTAAATATTATAAATGTAACAGGAAAAAGCCTAGGGGAAATTATAGATGACTATAAGGTTTTGGATAATAAGATTATTGCATCTGTAGAGGCGCCCTTTAGTGAAACTGGAGGAATTGCAGTTCTAAGAGGCAATTTAGCACCAGATGGGGCAGTTGTAAAAAGATCAGCTGTAGCTGATGAGATGCTAGTCCATCAGGGACCTGCTAGAGTCTTTGATAGTGAGGAAGAATCAGTAGATGCAATCCTTGGAGGTAAAATCAAGAAGGGGGAAGTCCTAGTTATAAGGTATGAGGGGCCTAAGGGTGGACCTGGAATGAGAGAAATGCTAACCCCAACCTCAGCCCTAGCAGGAATGGGCTTGGATAAGGACGTAGCTCTAGTGACAGATGGAAGATTTTCAGGAGCAACTAGGGGAGCCTCCATAGGTCATGTATCACCAGAAGCATGTGTAGGAGGACCCATAGCCTTTGTAGAAGATGGGGATGAAGTTAAAATAGATATGGTAAAAGGGAGTCTAAACTTTGTAATAGATGATGAAGAATTAAGGAAAAGAAAAGAGAAATGGGTGCCAAAAAAGGTGGAGGTAAAAGGCTATCTAGCTAAGTATGAAAAGATAGTAACCTCAGCATCCACAGGGGCTGTATGTATACCTTAATGAACAATAGCAGAACAATAGGGGAACAATAAAAAGCAGAATGCATAAGGTGGAAAGCATAAAGAAAAGAAACTTCAGATGTTAGGCCATTGTTTGACCATTGCTAGGCTACTGCTTGACTATTGTTTCTATTGTAGTGGTGGACGCCCCTGTCCACAAAAACTTGGTATTTTTAACAAGAACAAGAGAGGATGAAGCAGATGGAGAAATCATACGTATTTTATCAAGGCCAAATAGTTGAAGAAAATCAAGTAAAAGTAAGCATCCGATCCAAGGCTTTAAACTATGGGCTAGGATGTTTTGAAGGAATTAGGGCCTATTGGGATGAGGAAAAACAACAATTATATGGCTTTGCCCTAAAAGAACACTATGAAAGACTATTAAACTCGTGCAAAACCTTAAACATGAATATTCCATATACAGTAGAAGAATTATGTCAGTGGACAGTAGAAGTATTAAAGAAAAATAAATGCAAAACAACCACATATATTAGACCCCTAGTATACAAAGGTTCAGAAGAACTTAGCCCATCCCTATTTGATAAAGATGATAGGATAGTAATCTACACCCAACCACTAGGTTCCTATATGGGGAAAGATGTATTAAAGGTAGCAGTAAGCTCTTGGAGAAGGATATCTGATACCATGCTACCACCTAGAACCAAGGCTACAGGTGGGTACTTAAACTCAGCTCTAGCCTCCTTTGAGGCAGTAGGCAATGGATTTGATGAGGCAATCTTCCTAACAAACCAAGGCTTTGTATGTGAAGGAGCAGCAGAAAATATCTTCCTAGTGAAAAATGGTAAGTTAATCACCCCTCCTGTATCAGATGACATCCTAGAGGGAATAACTAGGGCAGTGGTAATTGAACTAGCTGAAAAAGAACTAGGCATGGAAGTAGTAGAAAGAAGTGTGTCAAGAACAGAACTTTATAATGCAGATGAAGTCTTCTTCAGTGGGACAGCCATGGAAGTTACAGGAGTAGTAGAAGTAGATAGAAGAACTGTAGCAGATGGACAAGAAGGCAAAGTATGTAAAGAACTAAAGGCACTATTTGATGGATTAACAAAAGGCAACAACCCAAAATACGCTCATTTGTGTACACCGGTGTATTAATTGAAAATAATGAGAGCAAGTAAAAACAGCAAGGAGAGGCTTGCTGTTTTTTGTTTTATTAGAGTTCTATTTCCTGAACTGGCTGATGCATACCTAACTAACTAGGTTCTCTCCATCCGAGGCAATTACTAATTTCCCATAGTGTTTAGGAAAACTGTGTTGGGTTTCATCCATATCTAAGCCCCATAGGTCACCAACATCCTTAAGCCTAAATTCTCCATATATTATCTATGTAGTTGAGGGCTTATATGTCTTGCCAGTAATAATAATTATCATAGCCTCTGGACCCTTAATTTTATATCCCTTTGGCTTCGAGCTGGACTGGATATATAGAATCAATCCCTTCTAAACTTAAATACTCCAATTTCCATCCTTAAATATTTGAATTTTTTCACCTTTTTGATTTTCTCCTACTATTGATAAATCTTCTGTTCCAACCATAAAATCTTCGTGTATTAGAGAGTTATTGACCCCATGGGCCTCAAGTTCTTCATCATTCATACTTGCACCATTTAAGATATTGGTAGGGTAGGCCTTGCCTAGGGCAAAGTGGCAGGAGGCATTTTCATCAAAAAGGGTATTCATAAAGACTATATTGGAATTGGAGATTGGTGAATCATAAGGAACCAGAGCTACTTCACCCAAATATCTAGCCCCCTCATCTATATCTAGCAGGTCTTTCAATATTTCTTCTCCTACTTTTGCTTTAAATTCAACAACCTTTCCTTTTTCAAAAACAAGTTTAAATTCATCTATTAGTTTTCCACCGTAGTTAAAGGGCTTAGTGCTATAGACTATACCATTTACTCCAGTCTTTTCTGGCATGGTGTAAACTTCTTCTGTAGGCATATTGGCAACAAAATAAGTTCCCTTGGAATTTTTCCCACCGCCACCAGTCCATATATGCCCCTTAGGTAGTTCTACGTTCAGGTCGGTGCCATTGGAGGAAGTGTAGTGAAGATTTTTTAAATTCATTTCATTTAAGAGTGAAATCTTTTCTTCCAAGATGTCCAAGTGGTTCTGCCAAGCTTTTACTGGATCCTCAGTATGGATCCTTGTAGCAGAAAATATAGCATCCCAAAGCTTGTCTACAGCTTCACCTTCTGCAAGGTCTGGGAAGACTCTTTTAGCCCAACCCTTGGATGGAATAGATACTACACACCAGGAGTTTACATCATTCATAGTGTAGTCCATCCACTTTTTCAAAGCCTTAGAGGAAGATTTATTATAAGTTGCTATTTTCTTTGGGTCTGCCTCCTTAAGGAGCTGTGGATCTTCTGCAGATATAGAAATAAAGCAGGCACCCTTTTCTGCAAAGTCCTCTTGGGCATCTGCATACCATTTGGGAAAGTTTTCAAATACTTCCATAGGGGCATGGTCATACTTAAGTTTTGTAAGTTCATCATCACGCCAGTTTATATGGACATTGGTTGCTCCTTGATTATAGGCCTCTTTTGCAAGTAGCCTTACGAAATCTGCACCCTCCACTGGGGCTGATACTACTAGGGGTTCACCTTTTTGAAGATTTACTCCTACTTCAACAATAAGTTTTGCATAAGAACTAAATTTTTCATCAAAATTTTTCATTTTCCACCTCATACTTTATTTATTTATGCCTAAATGCTTAAGCTAGGGCAATAGATCATTTATAAATTGTTATTACAAATAATTATATTATTAAATTGTCCATATTACAATAATATATGAAATACTTATAGCTGTAATTTATCTTTAATTCGAGGTATAAAGAAAAGATAATTCTTCATATAAAGAAATTTGTAATTTTATGTCTAATAATGCTATAATTGGATATGCAGATAATATAAAAGCCTAGGTGAGTAATATGGGAAGTGGTAGTAAACTTAAATTAAATATAAATGACATCTTAGTATTTATTGTACCTTTTGTAATACTATCACTTATAATCGGATTTGTAGGACACACTAATTCCATCAGACGAATTCGCGATATCAATACTGTAGTTGAAAATTCTACTATGGATATTGCTGACTCTTATGCCCAAATGCTGACAAATACCCAAGAGATGAATAGTATCATAGAAAATCTTATGGAAGAGAAGTTATTGTTGGTAGGGGAGGCCATATCTCTATTGGATCAAAACAAAATAGATAGTAAAAAACTTAAAGAATTAGCAGAAAGGTTTCAAGTTTGGAGAATCAATATATTTGATAACCGAGGAGTCATTATAAACAGTAATGAAGAGGGAAATATAGGATGGACAACCTATGATGGTCACCCTTCCTACCTCTTTCTTTTTAGTGGTGAAGAGACATTTATAGAGGATATAAGAATGGGCTCAATAAATGAGATCTACTTTAAATTTGGTTATATAAAAAGGGAAAACAATACCTTTATTCAAATTGGCATGGAGGCAGAAGACTTTCATAAGTTTACTAGGAACTTTCAGGCAAAAAAGGTTATTGAATCTATAATGGCAAGGGAAAATATACAACAGGCATTTTTAGTAGACATGGATGGTAGAGTAGTAGCCTCCAGTATGAATATTACACCAGGAGTAATGGTAAGTTCTAAGGATATTTTGAATCATGTAAATGATAAGGAACCTGGTGTTGTAAGACATACTATTATGGGAAAGGATGTACTTCTAGGATTTGCCCCAATGTATATTGGTGATAAGAGGGCAGGCCTACTATCAATTGCATGGGATACTAGTATTATTGATACTGCAGTTAGGGAAATAATATATTCTACATTAGGGGAGATAGTTATAATTATAGCAATACTAGGGAGCGTCCTTTATTATGCCTATAGAAAGAACAAGTACAATCTAAAAATAGCCTACTATGATAAACTAACAGGACTACCAAATAAGGAATATCTAGAGGAAGTCTTAGATGAATTTATAGGAAGTTCAGAGGAGAAAAATAGTGTAATCTTCTTTATTAACCTAAGAAACTTCAAACTTGTAAATATGACCTTTGGCTATAATTATGGAGACAAGATACTTATAAATGTTTCCAGGGAAATTTCAAAACTTCTAGGCCAAGACGATATACTATTTAGGTTTAATGCAGACAGGTTTATCTTGTTGAAAGAAGGAATTGAGACTAGTGAAAAACTTAGAGATTTTGCAAATAGGATTATAAAGGTTTCAAAAAATATTTCAGAAGAAAACCATAGATTGGAGTATATAAACTTTGAAGTTGGTATTATGGAACTGGATAAATATAGTAGCATAGACAAGCTTTCCAGAGACATGTCCTTTGCCCTGGCTAATAATAATCAAGCTAGTGATAGGGTCATATTCTATAACCAAAGTATTGAGGAAATAGGATCAAGACAAAAGAAAATGGAAACAATACTTGAGGATATAATTGAAGGTAAGGATGTAGACTCATTATACTTAGAGTTTCAGCCCAAGCTAGATATAAAAACCAATAAGATTATGGGTTTTGAAGCCCTAGCCAGATTAAATCATAAGGACTTAGGAAAAGTTTCACCCTTGGAGTTTATAAGCTTGGCAGAAGATAGGATGCTAATATATGATTTGGGTATGATCATATTTAGAAAGGCTTGTGAGTTTTTAAAAGAATTACAGGTCGGGGGATATAAGGATATAAATGTTTCTGTAAACATTTCTGCAATGCAGATCTTAAGAAATAGATTTATTGAGGATATAAAGGAAATTACAGGTGACCTAAATGTGGACATTAGGCAAATAGAATTAGAAATCACTGAGTCTGTGCTAATTGATAATATGGACCTAATTAATTCAAGACTTGATGAAATACAGAAGCTGGGTATGTCAGTATCTATAGATGATTTTGGCACAGGATTTTCATCCTTCTATAGGTTGAAAAATTTATCTATAGACATACTAAAGATTGATAAGTATTTTATAGATCAAATTCTACTAGAGGACGAGAATAGACTTATATCTATGGATATTATTTCTATGGCCCACAGGCTAGGTTTAGTTGTTGTTGCTGAGGGTGTGGAAGTAGAAAAACAAAAAGTATATCTAGAGAAACACAATTGTGATATTATACAAGGCTACCTTATAAGCAGACCTTTAATAAAAGAAGAGGCAATAAAATTAATGAATAATTAAAAGGAGAGGGTGACCTCTCCTTTAACAATTAATATCGACTATAGGATTAAATTCAAGTCAGTTATCCTATTTATGGAAGATTTATAGCAATAATTACATTATCTTTTACTCTTGATATTTTCATAAGTAAGGTATTATAATGGTATAGTAGTTAAGATGGAGGTGGAAGATGAATAGAAGAAATATACTTATACTAATATCACTTTTGATTATTTTATTAATACTACCTAAACAATTAAAGAATCTAGGGGCTAAGCCTGAAACTGATCCAAATGATGAACCTGGGATTAGTGATGAAGACCCAGATAATGGGCTAGGTGATGATGAAGAACCACAAGATGAGTTTCCCCTTATAAAATACACCACATCCTCACTTCGCCTAAGAAAAGGGCCCAGTACTGAAGATGAGATTATTCTAACCATGCCTGAATTGGCTGAGGTGGAGGTTTTGGAAAGCCTAGATGGTTGGGATAAGCTGACCTATGATGGGGAAACTGGATATGCTAGTTCTGATTATCTTTCCTTGGAAAAGATAGAAAGGGCAGACCCTAATCCAGACCCAGACCCAGTTATAGGCCTAAAGATTATAAATGGAGTACTGCTTGTAAACAAAAAATATGGTATACCAGCAAATCATTTTAAGGGTGAAGACCCTGAAGCAAGGGAACACTTGGACAAAATGATGGCTGATATAAAAAACGAAATAGGTTTAGGCCTAACTCTTCGTTCAGGCCATAGGACCTATGAGCTGCAGGAAAAATTTTTTAACAACGATGCTAGAGTCAATGGTCTAGAACATGCCTCCAAGTATTCTGCAAGACCAGGACATTCGGAACATGAAACAGGACTAACTTTTGATTTATGCGACATCCCAGGAACTCATTGTTTAAAAGAATCCTTTGAAAATACTAAAGAAGGAATTTGGCTTAGGGAAAATGCTCACAAATATGGATTTATTTTAAGATATCCCAAGGGCAAGGAAAAAATTACAGGCTATGCCTATGAGCCTTGGCACTTTAGGTATGTAGGTAAGGACCATGCTGAAATTATTTACGAAAGAGATATAACCCTAGAAGAATACCTTCTACCAGATGAATACTAAACTGGACTTAAGTCCAGTTTTTTATGCAAGGATTAAGTAAAAAAATTAATATTTATCTTGTTGAATTTTGGCAAAATATGTGTTAAGGTATATATGTTGTATATAAGCAGGGCTTCATATACAACATATAGGGGCATACAGGAATTATCCAAAGATACAGATAATGGAGGGGCGGAAATGTTAAGGGTTGAAAAACGTAATGGAAGCATAGTGGATTTTGAAAATGATAAGATTGAAATTGCAATTATTAAAGCCATGAGGGAAACCGAAAAGGGAGAAGATGAGAAGCTAGCTAAAAGAATTGCTGAGGAAATATCTGCTAGTTTCGCAGATGAGGAAGTTGTTCATATTGAACAAATCCAAGACCTAGTAGAAATCCATCTAATGAAATCAAGACCTGATGTTGCGAGAAAGTATATTATCTACAGGGAAGAGAGAACAAAGCTTAGGGAACAAGGCTGGGATATGACAGATCTACAAAGGGATATCTATGAGAAGAAGTATAGGTATGACAGCGAATCCTTTGATGAATTTCTAGACAGGGTAAGTGGATCCAATGGACCAATCAAAAAGGCAATTAAAGATAAAAAGTTTATGCCAGCAGGAAGAATTCTAGCTGGTAGGGGCCTAGATAAATTTGGGAGGAAGATTACCCTTTCAAACTGCTACGTACTACCCAAGGTGGAGGACAATATAGAGGCAATTTTTGATACTGCAAAATACCTAGCCAGAACCTATTCTTACGGTGGCGGGGTTGGGCTAACCCTGTCCAAATTAAGACCAAAGGGAGCTAGGGTAAATAACGCAGCAAATACCACTACAGGAGCAGTATCCTTTATGGACTTATACTCTCTAGTTACAGGCTTGATTGGTATGAGGGGTCGAAGAGGGGCCCTGATGTTAAACTTGGATGTACACCATCCAGACATAGAAGACTTTATAAATGTAAAGAAAGACCTGGACAAGGTAAACTATGCAAATATTTCAGTTAATATAGATGACAGTTTTATGGAAGCAGTGGAAGAAGACAAGGACTATGACCTATATTTCAAAGTAGAGGCTTCAGGAGAGGAAATAAGAAAAACAGTAAGGGCAAAAGATTTATTTAGGGTAATATCCAAAAACAACTGGAATATGGCAGAACCGGGTATCCTATATCAAAATAAGATTGATAGCTGGCACCTGATGAGTGAAGATGAAGACTTTGAATTTGCAGGAGTTAATCCCTGTGCTGAAGAAACCCTACCAGCCTTTGGATCCTGCAACCTATCTTCTATAAATCTAAGCTCCCTAGTTAAAAACCCTTATACAAAGTATGCAAGATTTGAATTTGACAAATTTAGTGAGTTGGTAAGGCATGGGGTTATTTATTTAAATGAAGTACTAGATGAAAACATGGACCTCCACCCCCTAGAGCAACAAAGGGAGATGTCAAGGGACTTAAGGCAAATAGGACTGGGAATAATGGGCGTAGCAGATATGTTTATTAAACTAGGTATCAGATATGGAAGTTCAGAATCCTTAAGCCTAATCCATCAAATTGGAAGAACCATGGTCAATGAGGCTTTGAGGCAATCAGCCCTACTAGCTGAGAAGGATGGGCCCTTCCCTAAGTATAAGAAGGAAGCTATAGAAAAGTCACCATTTTTACTATCAAATGCTGATGAAGATGTATTAGAACTGGTTAAGGAACATGGTTTAAGAAATAGTCAAATTCTAACCATACCACCTACAGGAAGTATATCTACCTTGATAGGGTGTAGCAATGGTTTGGAACCTATATTCCAGGTTTCCTACACTAGAAAATCAGAATCACTATTTGATACAGACACTTATTATAAGGTATTTACTCCTATAATTAAGGAGTATATGGATGTAAATAATTTAAGTAGGGAAGAAGAGCTACCAGACTTTATAATAACTACTTCTAACCTAGACTATAGGGAAAGGATAGAGGTACAGGCAACATGGCAACAATATATAGATGCCAGCATATCCTCAACTGTCAATGTACCTAATGAATTCACAGTTGAAGAAGTTGAAGATTTATATATGTATGCCTGGAAGATGGGTCTAAAGGGTGTAACCATCTATAGGGATGGTTGTGCTAGAAGTGGAATCTTAATCACTGACAAGCCTAAGGACAAACTTTCAAGAATAGATGAATTACAAGAAGAAATGAACCAATTAATCGTAGAACAGTTAAAAGTTGACCCAGATACCTGTCCTATGTGTGGAGGAGTATTAATTCACTCAGGAGGCTGTGGAGAATGCCAGGACTGTGGCTATAGTCCTTGCTCAATTTAATATATTAAAACAGACCTAGAGGATTCTAGGTCTGTTTTATATCCTTATATAATTAACTTAACAAAGAATCTTTAGGGCCGATATTTATAATAAGTTAGCTATGCTAATAATCACAATTGTGGGTGATAAAATGTTTAAGAGAGCTAAATATGAAATTGTGCGATATTATAAAATCTTGTATTCTTCCGTAAAAAGAAGTAAAGTTAAGTTACAAACATATAGGAGGGGGGGAAATGATGGACTATATCACAGTGGGTCAAGTGGCGGAGAAATGGGGGGTGTCCCCTCGCTCAATTACATATCATTTGGCTGCAGGCCGCATTGAAGGTGCTGTTAAAAAAGGCCATAAGTGGCTGATACCAGCAACTTCTACTAAACCCCAAGACAGACGTAGAAAGAAAGAAACCCCTTCCTTCTATAAGCTTTTGGAACAACCAAATTCCCTTTTCTCTGTACTTGAACTTTTTCCACTCCCAATGGAGGTGTTTTCTCCCGATGGGACCTGCTTGTTTATAAACAAGCTATTTTTAGAATTTTTTTGTATTTCAAACCCTTTGGATATTATCGGGAAGTTTAATGTCCTGCAAGACTCTTTTATTAATAACAAGCTGGGTTTAACAGACTATTTAAAGCGTGTATTTTCTGGAGAAATCCTCTCGGTTTATGATGTAAAGGTGCCCTTTGAGGAAATCAATAATCGTTATCAGTCCCGACAGGGAAACCCTATGGAGCATGAGACCTACCAGAACATTACCAACTTTCCACTCTTGCGTGAGGATGGAACAGTGGCCTATGTTATTACAATTTTCATGACAAAACGTATTTATCAGTCCAGGCTTGATACCATTAAGGCCAAGGAATATATTGATACTCACTGGCTGGATGATTTTGATTTAGATAAAATTTCAAATCATACAGGCTTGTCCCGTCACCACCTGACGAGATTGTTCAAGAGTTTTGTAGGTATAACTCCTTATAGCTATTATCAGGAGATCAAGCTTGAGAAGATTAAAGAAGCTTTGGGGGATTTAACACTAAATATTAGCGAAGTATTTAATTCTTGTGGGGTTGATTATAGTGGTGGCTTTGCAAAAGCCTTCAAAAAAAAGATAGGGATGACACCTTCCGAGTATAGAAAAACATTAGAGAATTACCAATGCAATAGCAGAAAACAGCTAGGACAGAGTGATACTTTTACTGTAACTTCTTCCATGCCTGTTTGTGAATCAGAGGAACAACTTTTTCAAATAGCTGAGCTTTTTCCTATTCCCATTCAGATCTTCAAGAGGAATGGCGACATTGTTTTTATCAACGAGGCTGTGCTTAAAATGTGGAACGTCAAGGATACCTCTCTGATTATGGGAAAATACAATTTGATTCGTGATTCCTTTGCAAACGGACAGGCGGCGCTGAAAGATGGCATCCGTAAAGCCTTTGAGGGTAAGGTAGTTGTGATTCCAGATGTTCGTATCCCTTTGGAGGATTTCTGGGAGTGGTATAAGACACGAAGTCCCGTTTATGATATTGAAGCAATCTATACGGACATCCTGAACTTTCCTGTTGCAGGTTCAGACGGCAAAATGGAGTATATGGTAGCTGCCTTTTTCACAAGTAGGGTTTATCAAGGAAAATCGGAAGTAGCAAAGGCTAGGGAGTATCTTGAAAACAACTGGCGGGAAGAATTTAATATTGAAAGCATTGCAAAAATCACCTGTATAAGTCCCTCCCACCTTGTGCGACTATTCAAAAAACACACCGGCATGACACCCTACAGCTATTATCAGAAGATTAAAGTTGCCCAGCTCAAAGAGGCACTTCGAGATAGGAACTTAAGTGTATCCCAAGCGTTTTTATCCTGTGGCTTTGAATATCCCGGTAATTTTGCAAGGTTTTTTAAAGAGCATGTAGGCATGACACCATCCCAATATCGGAAGATTATGGATTGATAGAGGAATAGGAAGGAGCCCCTGTATTCAGACAAAACGAATACAGGGGCTTTTGCTATCTAAATATCAATGAGCATATATGAATGATTTTAGGCTTTTATCTGCTATTATGCAGTATTTTATTTCTGTACAATAGATATAAACCAATCTCTGGAGAAAAACAGTGGCTGATTTGGGCCAGAAAAACATGAATATACAAAACTTTAAAATTGTTATGTTGATGAAATAAGAGAAATGGAGGAATTTATTATGACAGAGCAAAAAACAATCCCCAGAATCAAGAGCTAATCCTTGAACAGGAAAATGCCTATACCCCAGAGGATATTGAAAGCAATAAAACAATGGCAGGTCTTTCTTATTTTTTGTTTTTCCTACCCCTTATTGCTTGCCCAGATTCCAGATATGCAAAATTTCATGCCAATCAGTCGCTTTTACTCCTAATTACAGCTGTGGCAGGTAACTT
>CAZFIO010000012.1:0-23323 GCA_964519585.1 uncultured Tissierellaceae bacterium | reverse complement strand
CTTAGCTTCTGAGGTTTTTTTGCCATCTATAAAAAGCCCCCTCCTAAATTGCTCCAACTCCCTCTTACTAGGGATACCCTCTACTATAGCAATATATTTTTTTGAAACCATATTACTAGGATGGGTTATCTTATAGGTTAGGTCACCATCATTGGATAATAATAAGAGTCCACTAGTATCTATATCAAGCCTTCCAACTGGGTATATACGTTCATCTACATCATTTATTAGGTCAGTCACTACTTTCCTATTCTTTTCATCGGATAAACTAGTAACGTAACCTATAGGTTTGTTTAAAATTATATATACCAAATTTGATTCCAGCCTAATTACCTTGCCATTTACCCTTACAATATCCTTTCTAGGATCTATTGTTTTACCTAATTCTTCTACAACTTTATTATTTACAGATACTAATCCACTTAATATAATTTCTTCTGATTTCCTCCTAGAAGCCACCCCGCACCTAGACATGTATTTTTGCAATCTCACTATGATTTCCCCTTTATTTACAATTATACTTTATGATCTAATTTTTTGAACAATATCTTAAATAATTTTTCCTTATGCACATAAGACCTTGATTTTAATTTAGTCTTCTTAATTAGTTTTCCATTTAAATAGCTTTCCAAATAGCCTACATGCTCACCAGCCTCTATAGGCAGTTTTAGGTTTCTATTGAAATAATAATGATTTTTTACCTTATCTATTTCCCCTGTTCCTAGTGGATAAATAAGATCTTCTTCTGTAACCACATGTAATTCTCTATCTGCTTTTTCTAACTTGGCCTTATATACACACTGATTTTTATTATAAACTAGATAGGACTTAAAGTTTTCAAATCCATAATCAAAAAGTTGATAATTATCATCAAACCAATTTCTTGCATTTAAACTTACAGCAATTAATTGCATCTGGTTTTTGCTAGCTGTTGAAACCAGACATCTACCAGCTTCCATGGTGTATCCTATTTTCCCACCATCTCCTCCTTGGTACTCCCATAAGGTTTTATTCTTATTGATAAAATAATTATTTATATCCCTATCTGCACTATATGTTTTTGCAAGAAATATAGTTTTAAACAGATTATGTTTTAGGGCCTCTTTTGTTATTATAGCCAGGTCATATGCCGTAGAAAAATGGTCTTTTGTACTTAGTCCATGGGGATTTCGGAAACTTGTGTTTTTTAAGCCTAATTCCTTAGCTTTTTCATTCATCATGTCATTAAAGACTTCTAAGCTTCCACCTACATTCTTAGCAATTGCAATAGCGGCATCATTTCCAGACCTAAGCATTAGTCCATATAATAAATCCTCCAAACTCAAAACTTCATTTTCCCTAAGATAGATGCTAGACCCCTCAATATTTGTACAATCCCTATCTATTTTTATAGGTTTTTCAAAATCACCTTTTTCTATGGCAACTAGTGCAGTCATTATCTTAGTTAAACTAGCCATTGGCATTTGATTTTGGGAGTTTTTCTCTAATAAAACTCTCCCTGAACTAGCATCCATTAAAATATAACTTGAACCGCTTAGGCTAAGCTCTTCACAGTAGACTGGTCTTGTAAACATTAAAATAAGTAATATAAATGATAAACCAACAATTCTCTTCTTCACAACATAACCTCCAAGAACTTTTAATATTATCATTCCTTAAATAAGAAAAATAATACTTAAAGTATTATTCTTCTATATATTGAAGTTTTTCTTCAATTTCCTTTAAATCAGGTAGGTCTGATAAGGTTTCTAGGGCAAAAGCCTTAAGGAATTCTTCAGTTGTTCCATATATTATAGGTTTTCCTGGCTTGTCCAACCTACCAAGCTCCTTTATCATTTGTCTTCCCATTAAAGTTTCTATAGCCCTATCACACTTTACACCTCTTATATGGTCTATTTCTGATTTTGTAATGGGTTGCTTGTATGCTATGATAGATAAGGTTTCCAGGGCAGCATTTGATAGGTTTCTTTTGCTAGTGGAGTAGTTTAACTTCTTTATATAATCAAAATATTCAGGCCTTGTCCCAATTTGATACATGTCGTTCATTTTAACTATCCTTAGACCTCTTTTACTGCTATTAAAATCATCAATCATTTCCAACATAATATTTTCTAAGGCCTTTTTATCAATATCCATAATCTTACTAATATCACCAAGACTTAAGGGGTCCCCCCATGTAAATAATAAGGCTTCAATTATTGATTTTATTTCTATTGATGTCATATTACCTGCTCCTTGCTTTTTAGTTTGATTATATTTATATCAGAATAAGACTTGTTCTGCCTAATAGTTAGATACCCAGACTTTGACAACTCTAACAATGAGAGAAAATATGCAATAATCTCATTCCTTGTAGTCTCCCTATTCAAAAGATCTGTAAACTTGATTTTATCAAAACTATCAAGTCTTATAATAATATTATCTGTACACTCCTTAATTGTAAATTCATCCCTATTGATTTCATTTAAGTCTAATACAGTTTCCAAACTAGATCTTTTTTCCATAATTCGACTAATAGATTCCATTAATAGGTTTAAATCAAAAGGCCCTATCTCTGTATTAGTCTCCTCATATATACTTAGGTCTTCCATAGGCTTATAGTAGGCCATGGATTCTACTATAGCCACCTGACGCAACTGTTCTGAAACTTCTTTAAACTTCTTATAAGCCAATATTTGTGCGACTAATTCTTCACGTGGATCTATTTCTATTTCATCTCCATCTACCACAAGTTTCTCCTTGGGTAGTAACATTCTGGATTTTATTTGTAGCAAAGTAGAAGCCATTATAAGGAAATCACTAGCTATATCAAGGTTTAAATCTTCCATAGCATATATATATTCCATATATTGTTCAGTGATTATATTGATAGGTATATCGTATATATCTATCTTAGCTTTTTCAATTAAGTTTAATAAGACATCTAGTGGGCCTTGAAAAGTTTCCAATACAATATTATGATCCATACTATCTCCTTAGTCTATCTAAATATTAAATAGAAAATTTCTAATTACTTTATTCAATATATTAAAAATGCTCCCAGTTCCAACCTCTTCTTTTGCAAGTAAGTTCACAGTATCTACTATCTTACCATTAGATTTGATTACTAACTCTCCAACTATTTGATTTTCTTTTATAGGAGCTTCCATAAAACTAGGTATATTTACAAGCTTCTCAACTTCTGCACTTACTTCCTTTTTCAGTAAAATATGGCAGTCCCTTTCCAAGACTAAGTCTACCAGGTTCTTTTTTCCTTTTTGTATCTCTATACCAGTGATTATATCACCCTTACTCCCAATAGTTAAAGTTTTATAATTAGAAAAACCAAAATCTAATAAAGTTTTTGCATCCTTAAACCTACTATCAGAACTGTCAGACTTCATAACAACTGCTATTAAATGAAGATTATCTCTTTTTGCTGAAGCTGATATACAATGCTTAGCTTCGCTTGTATATCCTGTTTTAATTCCATTGGCCCCAACATAATCTTTTATAAGTCTATTTGTGTTTACCATAGTCTGGATACTCTTTTTTGTTTTACCAACCTCTATATCTTCCATATAGGTATTTAGATAATCATATATCATATTGTGGTCTAAAAGTGCCTTGGACATCTTACCTATATCTGAAGCAGTGGTGTAATGGTTATCACTTGAAAGCCCTGTACAATTGGAAAAATTAGTATTATTCATACCTAGACTTTTTGCCTTCTTGTTCATTAATTTTACAAATTCAGCTTCACTACCAGATATATGCTCAGCTAGGGCAACAGCAGCATCATTTGCAGACCTTATAGAAATAGCTTTAATTAGATTATCAACAGTTTGAACTTCATCCCTGTCTAAATAAATAGTAGTTCCAGGGGTTTTAGAGGCATTTTCACTAACTGCTACCTTGTCTTCCAATGTTATATTCCCATCACTTAACAATTCCATAACTATAAGAAGATTCATTATTTTAGTAATGCTAGCAGGTGGTAATTTCTCCTTTTCATTTTTACTAAAAATCACCTGTCCTGTATTATAATCCAAAAGTATTGCCGATGGACTGTTCAAGTCCATTTCAGCAAAAACTGTGATGTTTGTCAGAACTAATATAAGTATAGTTAAAAGGACTACTATTTTTTTCATAAGATAAACCCTCCGTATTTATATTTATCTTTATAGTATCCAATTACTTTCCTTATATGCCAATATGAAGTATTGAAATTTTTGGCTATTAAATTACATTACGCAGTCTATTATTAGATTCTCTGCTTCAATATTATCCTGACTAATTATATAATTATCCAATATCTTTTCTTTTACAAGCTCTATATTTTTTAAATTATTTGCATGTATATATACTAGTGTATCACCTATAGAAACATCATCTCCTACCTTTTTATTTAGGATTAAACCAGCTGATAAATCAAGTATGGAGTCTAAGTTTTCTCTACCTGCACCTAAAAGTAAGGCAGACTCCCCCATAACCTCAGCATTGATAGATTTAATATAACCCTTTGATTTACTAGTTACTTCAATTATGTGTTCAGCCTGTGGCATAAGGTCCAGATCCTTAATCATAGAAATATTACCCTTTTGTGCCTCTACAAATTCAAGGAACTTTTCATAGGCCTGTCCATTATTTATTTTTCCCATTAATAAGTCTTTACCTTCATCTAAAGAAGTGACCCTTTTAGCTAATATTAACAAATGAGCACCTAATTCTAAGGATAATTCCAATAAATCCTTTGGACCCTTGTTCATTAAGACTTCTACAGCTTCTTTTACCTCTAGGGCATTTCCTATGGCTCTCCCCAAGGGTTGGTTCATATTTGTTAGTACTGCTACAGTCTCCCTTCCATAGTTATTTCCTATCTTAACCATTTCATTTGCCAGGGCTAAAGCCTCCTCCCTAGTCTTCATAAAGGCCCCATGTCCAACCTTTACATCCAAGACAATTGCATTAGACTTAACAGCCAACTTTTTGCTCATAATACTACTAGCAATCAGAGATAAATTCTCAACCGTCCCTGTTACATCTCTGAGTGAGTATAACTTTTTATCGGCAGGCGTAATATTTGCAGTTTGACTACAAATAGCAATATTTATTTTATTTGATATATTTATAAATTCATCACTAGTTAGATTTACATTAAAATTTTCAATGGACTCCAGTTTATCCAAGGTTCCCCCCGTATGACCTAGTCCCCTACCAGACATTTTTACAAAAGGTACTCCACATGATGCAACCATTGGCCCTAGAATTAAGGTAATACTATCTCCAACCCCTCCAGTTGAATGCTTGTCCACCTTTATACCATCTATTTTGGATAAATCAACACTATCCCCTGAATCAACCATGGCCTCTGTTAAGTACAAGGTTTCCGCATCATTCATTCTATTCAAATATATAGCCATTAATAAGGCTGAAATTTGATAATCAGGGATTTCATCATTTACATATCCATTGACAAAATATCGTATTTCTTCAGAGCTTAAATTAAGTCCATCTCTTTTCTTTTTTATAATGTCGTTAATTCTCATATTAAAACCCTTTCATAAGTTATTTTATATTTAATCCAGTAATGAAAGCATCATTATGTATATACTATATGATTCTACAAGTGAAACAATAATAAACATTGCCAAATAAGATAAGGTAATAATAAGATTTTCATTAAAGTAGATATCTTTAATAATATTTACAGTCCTATACTGTAAATTATTATACTTTTTTGCTATATCCATAGATAGGGCTGAGAACCCAATTGCTGGTAATATGAGGAAAACAGATTGAGGATATAAACTAATGATAGAAACAAGAAATCCTTTAAAACCATGATAGTTGATTAAATAAGAAACTCCATAGCTTATCATTATACCCTTAATAAAAATAAAAAAAGGTATAATATAGATCCCTAATTTTAAAATACTAATATACATCAGTAGAAAAAAGGTAATTAGGTTAAATAGAATACTTGGTTTTAAAATCGAAAAATAGTTTGTGTACTTATTCCAATTAAATTGCCTAAAAATTAGCCTAAATACAAATTCCCTTGTATCAGGCTTAAAGAATTTAAAAGTTATAGGCCCAAGTATATTACCTAGGAAAAAAAATATTATTAATATAAAGTAAAAAGTAAATCTTTTTTGAAAATGGTTTTTGAGAATTGTTAGAATTCTATCATATGTCAATTTAAGACCTCCCTATGAGACAATCTTTTGTTTAATTTATATGTCTCATAAGGAAGCTTTATAACTTAATTGTCAGTTAATATGTTCATAGCTGTATATACACCTATTATTGTTTTAGCATCAATAATTTCATTTCTTTCTATCATTTTAATTACATGGTCAAATGTAAATTCATGTACCTCAATAAGTTCTTCAGTTTCTGTGTCAGGAGCTTCTGCAATTAGTGCTTCCCCCAGGAAAAGTTGAATTTTTTCATTTGTATAACCCGGTGAAGGATAAAATTCTGATAAATAAGTAAGTTTTTTTGGTCTATATCCAATCTCTTCAATTAATTCTCTAATAGCTGTCTCTCTAGGTTCTTCATTTATTTCTATTCTTCCAGCTGGAATTTCATATAAATAATCTTCCACTGCCTTCCTATATTGCTTGATTAATATAAGCTTATCCTTATCAATTATAGGAACAATGGCTACAGCACCTGAATGTTCAACAATTTCCCTTTTAGAATATTTTTTATTAGGAAGTTCTACAGTATCAATCCTCAAATTCAAAATCTTTCCTTCATATACTTTTTCAGATTTCATAGTTTTTTGTAACAATGACATAGTTTAACCCCCAAATCAACTCTAAAGCAGTATTTATTTCTATTATATCATATATACAAATACTATAATAAATAATTCTTATTATATAGGTTTAATTGTGTATAGAATCCAATCTTATTTTATCAGAAATTAAAGCAATAAACTCACTATTTGTAGGTTTTCCCTTATTAGTGTTAACTGTATATCCAAAAATCTTATTTATAGTTTCTATATTTCCCCTATTCCACGCTACTTCAATTGCATGTCGTATTGCTCTTTCAACTCTACTAGATGTTGTATTAAACTTTTCAGCTACAGCAGGATATAATTCCTTAGTTACAGCACCCAAATATTCAATATCATCAATTACAATATTTATAGATTCCCTCAAATAAAGATATCCTTTTATGTGGGCAGGAATACCTATTTCTTGGATAACTTGTGTGATTTTTTCCTCAAAGTCTTGTTCTTTAACTTTGAAATTGGGCATAATCCCATAAGTAGTTCTATCATCTGTGTCCTTTATTGAATTCTTTATCTGTGAAATTTCAATTAATCTTTTTGCTAAAATTTCCAAATCAAATGGCTTTACAATATAGTAGCTAGCCCCTAATTCAATAGCTTTTTGTGTTATACTGTCGTGACCTACTGCTGATAAAACCAGTACTTTTAGAGAACTTATCTTGCCTGATACACTTAATTTTTCCAAGACTCCTAGCCCATCCAAATGTGGCATAATCATATCCAATATTAAAATATCTGGTACAAGCCTTTCTACGAAATTCAAAGCTTCTACTCCATCCTTTGCTACACCAACAATTTCAAACTCTTGATAATTCTTTAAATATTGGAGCATAATTTGACAAAACTCTCTATTGTCGTCAGCTATCAAAACTTTTACCTTAGTCAACGCAATTCCCCCTCATTATAATCAATATATTAACTAATTCGACGATTAATTCAAAAATCCTTTTTTTATCCTAAAGTTTTTTATTAAAAAGAAGATAAGTATTAAAACTTATCTTCTTGTGCTAGCATCCATTCTATATATAATCCATAACCCTTTGTTGGATCATTTATGAATACATGAGTAACTGCACCAATTATCTTGTTATTTTGTATTATTGGGCTACCGCTCATACCTTGAACTATTCCCCCCGTTTTTTCCAAAAGATCCTTATCTGTTATTTTAACAATCATACTTTTTTGTTCCTCTGTTTCTTGTGCCTGCAGTTTTATAATTTCTATTTCATATTTTTCAATTTCATTATTATTTAAGGATGTTAAGATG
This sequence comes from uncultured Tissierellaceae bacterium, assembly GCA_964519585.1. GTDB lineage: Bacteria > Bacillota > Clostridia > Tissierellales > Tissierellaceae > CAZFIO01. The sequence goes on along the minus strand of CAZFIO010000012.1, from coordinate 15,269 downwards.
TATGCCTTGCCCAATTTAACTTCATTTTTGAAACCAATTGGTATACTTTGACTATTCTTAACATTTATATTTTTTTCATTTAAACTTCCATATATTCCAAATTCATTATTCAAAAAAACATTTCCTAAAACCTCATCAGTTTTATAAAATACACCCTTTAATACCCCTGGTGTGCCCTTGACTCCTTGCTCTATCTCAGATACCCTTGCCTGGGTAATTATTCCATTATCCACACTCAATAACTTACCTGTATCAGCATCTGTAATTCCATGACCTAAGGCACCAAAACTTTTATCTTCTAAATTATAATAGGTTAGGGTACCTATACCTGTAGTTTTATCCCTAATCCATATACCTAATCTATAGGTATTATCCTGTATAGACTTTTTTGGACTAATCTTTATATTTATTTCCTTCTTATTTCTTATGGTTTTGATTTCTATCTCTTTATCCTGATTTTCATTTAAAATCTTTACAACATGATCAGAATTCAAAACTTTGCTACCATTAATCCCAACTATATTATCCCCTACTCGTAGGCCTGCCTCTTTAGCAGGGCTCACTCTATTACCCTGTTCATCTATAACATCTGTTATAGCCACCACTAGGACACCTTTTGTATTAAGACTTACTCCTATTGTTTTTCCACCTGGAATTAAATGATTTCTTTCAACAACACTAACATTATAATTCTTTACAGGAATCATACCTAAAAGTTTTAACTTAATGTTAGTTTCTCCTAAATCTCTTCCATCCAAACTGTAGGATTTCCTCAATATCCTATGACCCTCATTAAAAATTGGTTGTGCAATCTTATTTTCTCTTTTATATTCTAAAGAAAAGGGAAATGAGAAGTCAAAAGTGTGGCTTTCACCCTTTACAATATCAAAAGAGGAGGGATAAAATAGAGCCCTATTAAAATAAAATGAAAAAACCAATGCAAGAATAAATATAAAGGAAATTAAATATATTATTTTGTTTTTATCTTTACCCAATAAATCACTCTCCTTTATTTCTTAAAAATCACCTCCTGACATAACTTTATAAATATAATTTCACCTTTTAATCAATAATTATTCTATAAACAAGATGTTATATATTAGTTTAAAAATAAAAAAATGAAACTATAGAAATATTAGTCTATAGCTTCATTTTTTATAATATTTTAAATTTTTTTTGACATTTCTAGCATTTCTTTTGCATGTTTTAGCGTTGTACTGGTGACATTTACGCCTCCTAGTAATCTTGCAAGTACATATATTCTTTCTTCATCATTTAATTTTGTGATTTGGGTTGTAACTTTGCCTTGATTATTAATTTTTTTGGATATTTGATAGTGGCTATCAGCAAGAGCGGTAATTTGAGGCAAGTGGGAAACGGATATTACTTGATGTTTTTTTGCTATCCTATGTATCTTTTCACCTACTATTTGTGCTGTTCTGCCACTTATGCCCGTATCTATTTCGTCAAAAATCAGGGTTGGAATATTATCAGCCTCAGCTAATATAGACTTAAAACCCAACATTATCCTTGACATTTCTCCACCAGAAACTATCCTATTAAGAGATTTAAGATCTTCACCTATATTAGTGGAAATTAAAAATTCTATCTGGTCAATACCATCTATGGAAAAATGTGTTCTTTCTTTAAAATTCACCTTAAAATTAACATTTTCCATGTTTAGCGTATCCAATTCTTTAAGGATTTGTTTTTCCAAATCTGCTCCTATAATCTTTCTTATTTCGCTTATTTTTTTTGATTTTGTTAGTAAGACTTGACTAATTTTTTCAATATTGTTTTTCCTAATACTTATCTCATTTTCAAAATTTAATAAAGCCTGTAATTCTTTATTTATTTTTTCTCTATAGGATAATATATCATCTATAGTATTTCCATATTTTCTTTTTAGTTTGTTGATTAAATCAATTCTTTCCCTTAGCTTATAGAGCCGTTCTTCATCTAGATCATTTGTAGACTTATAATTTATTAAATCATTATTAATATCTTCCAACTCATAATTTACACTTTCCATTCTATCTAGGTAAGACTGTAAGGATTTATCAAATTTTATTAGATCCAAGAGAATCGAAATGCAATTATTTAAGTAGGCTTGGATATTAGTATCTCCATAATTATAATTATTATATAGATCATTAATCTTTGAAATACCTAGGTTAATATCCTTAATATTTAGCAGTTTATTATATTCATTTTCCAAATCATCTTCTTTATCTGATAAGTCAGCATCATCAATCTCTTGAATTTGAAATCTTATTAAATCAATTTCCCTATTTCTTTGATTTATATCAATGTTTATTTTTTCTAATTCTTCTTTTTCTTTAATATAATTCAAATAATTCCGTCTAATTTCTTCTTTTAAAGTCATAAACTCCTTATTACCAAAAGAATCAATTAAATCTTTATGATTAGAAACATTTAATAAGGATTGATGTTCCTCTTGAGCAAAAATATCTACCAGTAAGTCAGTAATCTTATTTAAAATAGATAGGGTTACTGTTTTCCCATTTACCCTTGAAATACTTGGGCCCTTACTAGCAATCTCTCTCGATATAATCAATAGATTATCGCTATCCTGCTCAATACCATATTCTAATATTTTGTTTTTAACCTTGTCCAAATTTTCAAGAAAAAAGACAGCCTGAAGAGTAGATTTATCTTCCCCACTCCTAATCAAGTCCTTAGTTCCCCTACCACCCAATATTATTCCTAAAGCCTCAATTATGATTGATTTCCCAGAACCAGTCTCTCCAGTTAAAAGATTCAAACCTTTAGTAAATTGAATATTTAAGTCCTCAATTATTGCAAAGTTTTTAATATCTAATTCAAGAAGCATATAAAAGACCTCCAAATATAATATTACTTAAGTGACTTATGGGCTAGATCTACTAGTGAATTAATTTTATCATCATTGATTGGATACAATTCCTCATTAATTAAATACAATAAAAATTCAATATTTCCCTTGGAGCCAGTTATAGGGGAAAAAGAAACACCTTTTACACCCAAGCTTATTTTATTGGTAAATTCAATGATATCCTTTAAAACCTCCTGGTGGATACTTTTATCCTTTATAATACCTTTTTTCCCTACCTTTTCCCGTCCTGCTTCAAACTGTGGTTTTATAAGTGCTAATATTTGCCCTTGAGGGTCTAAAAATGATTTGGCAACAGGTAAAACAAGTTTTAAAGAGATAAAGGAAACGTCAATAGATATAAAATTGATTTTATCTTGAAAATCATCTGGATTCACATACCTTACATTTGTTCTTTCCATAACCACTACCCTTGGATCATTTCTTAAACCCCAATCCAGCTGTCCGTATCCCACATCTATAGCATATACCTTTTTTGCACCATTTTGTAGCATACAATCTGTAAAACCACCAGTGGATGCCCCTATATCAAGAGCATGAACTCCCTGTAAATCAATATCAAATTCATTGATTGCCTTCTCTAGCTTCAACCCCCCCCTGCTAACATAGGTTAGGGGGTTGTCTTTTATATAAATTTCACTATCTGTATTTATTTTTTCACCCGGTTTATCCACCCTTTTTTCTCCTATAAACACTGAGCCTTCCATTATAAATCTTTTGCCCTTCTCTTTTGAGTTCACCAGACCTTTTGCAAATAGTAAGGCATCAGCCCTTATCTTTTCCATAAAACCTCTCCCTAACAAATGTTAATTATTAGTCCTTCTTGTTTTCTGATTTTTTTACAAGATTGATTTTAAAATATTTTTCTATAAAATTTAGGAATTTAGCCATCTTAAATATGATTTTCTCATAATTCGTAAGTGCTATTGACTTTCCAAATGCCTTGCCACCCACAGTAAAGGCAGCGGTAAGTGAGGTTAATAGTATAGCAAATATCAAGGTGTTGCTAATATCATAAATCTTACTAAGCTTATGTATTAAGTTTGCTCCTACTGCACCGGAAATAATTCCACTTATGTCCCCAATTACATCATTACAAAAGTTAGAAACCTTATCTGCATTTCTAATTAGCTTTATTGCAATTTTTGCTTCATCTATTTTTTTAGAGGCCATAGAATGAAAGGGTTTTTCATCAGCCCTGGTTACTGCAATACCTATAATATCAAATATTATTCCGATTAAAATAATAAATAGCAATATAAAAAAAGATGGTATAATACTAAGATTAGTAGTTAAGTTTTCAGTTATTATATTTAAAATACTGGCCATAATAAAAGTCCATAAGCTTATAACTACTACCCACTTAATATTATACTTCTTAAAAAAATTATCATTATTCTCTTTTTTCATTTAGAAAAAACCTCCATATAAACAAAAAGCTGATAGCTAAATGCTATCAGCACAAAGTGGTAATAAATCGAGTAAATTTTACGGCTTTAGGTCCAGCAGGATTTCCCTAATAAAAACTGTCTGTCACCATAACAGCGGTTTCCCTTTAATTTTATTACTATTTGTCGCCAAATATAGAACTGGATTGCCACTTAGTCCGCACCTTAATCCTCAATTTATCTCTATTGAACAGCCTAGGAGTTTTCCTCAACAGCCATTCTATTCCTTAGCCTCTTTTGCAAAATAGGTTTCGACAACAGAACTTATTAATCACTGGGCCCTAGGATTTATAAGTTGAACTTGTCATCCGCCATACTTCACTCAAGGCAGGCTACTCTGCTCCCAAATCAAGTTTGCAGGTTTATCATAATACAAAATCATATATTATGTCTCCACGAAAGTAGGGTCCACGCCTGCATGCCATTGCAGATCGCCCCATCCTTCTTACTCCCTAAATAAACCCACGACTGGGCGTCGCAAGCCTAAATAAGGAACTTCATCGATATGCCCTTCGACGGATTTTTAGCCCCGCCTTCTAGAATAGATGCACTGACTAGAATACTGTACCACCCTAGCTAAAAATATTATAGCATAAGTATTAAAAATATGCAATAAACTACAATTTTATTTTTCCCTAGCAACTAGGGATTTGGTTAATTCCTTCAAAAAAAATGTATCTCTATCCTTTAGTTCTTCTAGTAGGGATAGGCATTCTTTCGTTAATCTATTTAATTTATTTTTTGCCTCTTCTTTTCCATAAAATGACAAATATGTTGGCTTCTTTTCTTTTTTGTCCTGGCTTATATCTAGTAAGTCATCCTGAATTTGATATGAGATTCCAAGCAAGGTAGAATATTTTGTCAATATACCAAGCTCCTTATCCCTAGCCCCACCGATAATGGCTCCAGACATGATAGCAGCTCTAAATAAGTCAGCTGTTTTCCTTTCATACATAAACATTAGCATTTCTTTATTTATATTTTCATATGTAGCTTTAATATCAACAACCTGACCACCTATCATTCCCCTTAGGCCAGAAGCCTGAGAAATAAGCTTTGCTGCCTTAACCTTTTCCCCTATAGTTAAATCAGACTCACTTGTTTTAGATATGTCATCCAAAATAATTTCAAAAGCAAGATTAAGTAAACTGTCTCCCGCTAAAATTGCCATAGCTTCACCAAATCTTACATGGTTGGTTGCCTGTCCCCTTCTTAATTCATCATCATCCATAGAGGGCAAATCATCATGGATTAGGGAATATGTATGTATCATTTCTATAGCAGTAGCATAAGGCAAGATGTTTTTTATATTGCCATCAAATAGTTGGTATGTTTTTATAGCAAAAATAGGACGTAATCTTTTTCCACCAGAGAAAATACTGTATTTCATAGCATCTATAAGGTTTTTTTGATATTGGCATTCTATATTAATTCTTTCTTTAATATCTTCTTCTATTATAGTGGTAATTTGATTTGTTTCATCCGATATTATCTTAATCAACCTCCCCAGAGTAGAAGGTTTCCTCGTAAATTTCCTCATCTTTTTCTAGCAAGATTTTTACCTGGTTTTCTGTTTTGCTTAGGGTTTCAGAACAAAACTTATGAATTTCCATCCCCTTTTTAAAGATTTCCAAGGTTTCCTCTAGGCTAGAATCATTCTTTTCCAATTTTTCTAAAACATTTTCCAGTTCCTTAATGGCTTCCTCATACGATAATTTTGATATATCCATTAAAACCTTCTCCCTTCTATTATTTCATTTATAGTGGCCCTAAACATACCATCTTTCATGAGTATCCTGACTTCCTCTTCTATAGACAAATTATTGATAGATGATAAAACATGGCCCTTCTCATTGGTTATTATCCCATGTCCCCTGTCTAAAGATAAGGTTGGATTAAGTAGTTGAAGTTTGTTTTCTAATTTATTTAATTTAAATAAATTACTACTGATAAAATCTTTAACCAACATGCCTATATCCCGAATTAAATTGTCTATCTTCTGGTTTTCTTCTTGAATTTTATATAGGGGGGATTGGTATTTTAAAATCTTATTCAAATGTTCTAATTCCCTTAGCCTTCTACTTGAAAAATAATCCCAAAGTTTTATCAGTCTAGCCTTCTTTTCATCTAGGCTATTTATCAAGACCCTTACATCAGGTACAGCAATTTCCGCAGCTGCTGATGGAGTTGGAGCCCTTAAGTCAGATACAAAATCTGCAATGGTAAAATCAGTCTCGTGTCCTATAGCTGAAATGTTGGGAGTCTTTAAATTAAAGATTGTCCTAGCCAAATCTTCATCATTAAATGCCCATAATTCTTCTATAGATCCACCGCCCCTACCAAATATTATCAAATCTATATCTTGCCTATTGTCCAGGTATTCAAGAGCCTTTATAATTTCCCTTGCAGCACTATCACCCTGAACTAGGGATGGATACAGGAGTATTTCACATACAGGGAATCTCCTATTAATAACATTGATTATATCCCTTATAGCTGCACCTGTAGCAGAAGTAACAATACCTATTTTCTTGGGCATAGATGGTAGTTCCTTCTTATAGGCTATATCAAATAGACCTTCATTATTTAATTTATTTTTCAATTCTTCAAACTCTTTATATAGTTTTCCCCTACCCATATCCATAATACTCTGAACATATAATTGATAGTCCCCACCCTTTTCATAAATGGATATATAGCCCTTTGCAATAATCTTTTGACCCTCAACCAGGTCACTATAAAGATTTTCAGCATCAGATTTAAACATAACACATTTAATCCTACCCTTATCATCCTTCAGAGAAAAATACAGGTGGCCAGAAAAGTGTTTTTTGAAATTCGAGATTTCACCTTCTATTTGAATGTTGGAAAGAATCAAATCATCAGACAACAATTTTTTTATATAGTTATTTACCTCACTTACCTTAAGAGCCCTCATCCTATCACCACCAGAAAATTATAAATATAAATTAAACTAAAGCCTTCCTATTGATTATTTATATTGACTCCGCGAACAAAGCTACCTAGAACTCCATTTATAAACTTAAAGGAATCCTCATTACTATACTTTTTTACTATTTCTATAGCTTCATTGATAGAAACTTCAACTGGTATATCTTCTCTATATAGGATTTCATAAATAGCAATTCTCAAAACTGCCAAGTCTACCCTAGCCAGCCTATATATTGACCAACCTTCTAAATTGTTGGAAATGTATTTATCAATTATGCTTAGGTTATCCTTAATAGAATTTACTGCATCATTTATATAGCTTTGTTCTCCATCATCATACTCAAAGTTATCAAAATATCTTTCCAAAAGCTCTTGAGAAAAATCACTATTTGATTCCATTTGAAATAAAACCTGCATAGCTCCTATCCTAGCTTGTTTACGTCCCATGTAACTTCCTCCTAGTATTGGTAAAAAACACCCAAAATTACCCTCTGTTTGCAGAGGGTAATTTGATAATTTAAATATTGATTAATCTTCTTTTTTTGGTTCTTTAGGTATATTAACTCCCTGAACATTGACATTTACCTCAACTACATTTAATCCTGTCATTGTTTCAACAGTATTTCTTACGTTGTTTTGAACCTTGCTACTTACCTCAGTAATATTATACCCATATTCAATAATTAAGTATATATCAATTTTCGCTTCCTTGTTCTTTAATTCGATTTTTACTCCCTTTGATAAATTCTTCATTCCTAGCATATCTGTAATTCCGCCAGTTATTCCACCACTCGTTCCCGCAACACCCTTGATTTCTGTGGCAGCAACACCTGAAATAATTGCAACTACATCATCAGCAACCTTAACACTTCCATGTTCTATTTTACTATTTAAATTATTGTCAACCAATAATTACACCTCCACAATTATTGTATTTATAAGTTTATTATATCAAAGGAATAACTTGTTTACAAATACTAATCCTATTTATTTGAAATTTTTATATTATTTAAATCATAGGAGGTTTCAGATTGAACAATGTCCAATATTTTTGCCATATCTTGATTAGTAAGTTCTTCAGATGATACTACAATTTTTACATCGTTTTCTGTAAGAAATGCCAAGGCTTCAGCAAAACCCTTTGATTTGATTAAACCTTCCAACTGCAACTCTCTTTCAGAGTATTTACCGATCCTAATTATTTCTCCCTGTGCCTCGCTTCTAACATCATCTTTTGTCATTTGATTGTTAATAATATCATCCAAACGATCAACCATATTGGCCCTTAACTTATCGCGAGACAACCTATATTCAACGAAGTAATTTCTGTCACTAGGACTAATTCCATCTTTTTCTATTGCCTGATCTATAGATTCATTAGTCTTACTAACGACCTGTGAAACATCACCTTCACCAGTCAGATCCAAATTAGCAGTACTGGCATCCTCTCCCTTGGCAACTAGTTCACCTTCCAAAAATTCTGCCTTTTCAAGATCTTCATGTTTTTTATAGTCCTTAGAAGTTTTTCTTAAGGCTTGTTGGGTCAATTCATAGTTTAAGTAGCCTGTAAATATTAATAATATCAATAATAAACCTACAATGGCAGGTCGCTTAATTCTAAACATAGTCTCCCTCCTAATTACTTGGAAATACTTGGACTCTATTTCCATTGATTCCAAGAACAGTTTTTACCGCTTCATAAATATTTTCTAAAACTGAAGGATCTTCTGCCCCCTCAGCTACTACTATTACTCCCTTTATATTTGCCTGTACTTCCTTTAAAACAACTATATCCTCCCCAATTTGTACAAGCTGTATATTTTCTTCCTCCCTTAGTATTTTTCTTACCCCTCCTTCTGCATCTGATTCTTCAGTGGATTCACTTGATTTTATTGTGTTTAAGCCAGGTATCTTTTCACTAGTATCCTCTAGGGTTATCATTACATCAACTTCACCTGCATCCCTAATCTTTTTTAAAATCTTAACAAGCCTTGTCTCCAGATAACTAGAGTAATCCATGATATTTTCACTATCATTGGTTTTTCTAGCTTGATAATTATCTTCCTTATAAACTTTTTCCTCCTTAGAAGTTAAACCATTTATCATAATAATTAAGATTATAGTTATAACTAATATAAGTAAAAGCCGGTTTATAAACTTTCTATTATTTGCATTTCCTATATAGGATTTAATCATTTTAAGTAAATCATCCATGTTTTTCCCCCTAGTTTTTATAAATATTGATTAACTCTTTCTTTATCCCTAACTCCTTTGCAATTAACTGTCCAAGTTCATCATGTGTCCTATTTCCCTCTTCCTTTAATGTATATTCCTTAGTCTGTATTTTATTGATTTTAATCTTTTCCTTTCCATTCTTTTTAGGCTGCTTATTCGATAAGACTATGTCCATAGCTTGAATCAGTCCAAAATCTTCCCCTTCTTTTTTTATATGTATACCTATATCTAATACCTGTAAATCTGAACCCTCCTTAATAATCCTTTCGACCTCTTCCTTTATTTTACCTATATACAAGTTTTCAATTTCATTGTTATAGGCTTCTAATATATTCTTACTAGGTTTTATTGTGTCTATATTTTCCTCAAGCTTTAAACCGCCAAAATCTAGATCCTTATCAGTAATCTTAATCAAGGGAAAAACCAGGGTTATTATTATAAGTAGACCAATAACATGGTCTAAATATCTTTTCATATTGCCCTTGGGCATGATAATTTTAAAGAGAGACAAGATAATAAAAACAAAAACAATCTGCCTTAACCATTCATATATAAAATTACTTATGTTCATATCCCACCTACCTTAGCATCAATAAGCTATTACCTGTATCAACCAGCATTGTAATTGTTATAAAAAACATTGACCCAATAGATAGTGTGGTAATTAAAACTAGGACTAGGGTTTTACTAACATCGGTAAATAGGTTGGTAATATTTTTATCTACTATTGGTTGTATCATGGCAGCTATTAAACCATAAATTAACAAGATGCTAGTGATCTTAACTAGGGGTGTCATAATAATAAGTATCAGAACAGATAGTCCTATTATACCGATGCCATTTTTTAATATAGCTGATGAACTTATTACAGTATCAACTGCATCCGATAAGAAGCCCCCAACTATTGGTATAAATTTATCAACAGCAAATTTTGCTGTTCTAATACTCAATCCATCTATCTTATTGGAAAATCCATATATTGTTAAAACACCTATGAAAATTGTAAAACCAATGGAAATTATGTATATAATAATTTTTCTACTTAAGTCTGAAAGTTTGTTCAGTTCTATTCCACTTGAAAGATTAGAAACTATTGACAGGATGAAAGAAAAAGTTATTAAGGGAATTATTATGTTCTTTACTAATACTCCCACAATATTTACAGTTCCTAGTAACATTGGGTGAAAGAGTATCCTTGCATTTGGACCAGATGTAATTATTAAAAAAGACATAATTATAGGCAATAGTAGTGACATAATATTTGTCATTTTTTCTATAGATTGCCCCATAATAAGCATTGTTTGCGTGAAGCTTTGTATTATAAGGGTTGAAATTAGTATATATATTACATAATTTGCAATTTCACCTATAGAAGACTGCTCAAAAGTTGCTTGAAGATTTCTTAAAATAGATGAGAGTAAAGCAATTATAAATATTTTCCAAAGCATTGAAATATTTAGCTTTATCTCTTTTAAGAAGGAAGATTTAAGATTTGTATATATTGATTCCTTATTAAGCAGGCTTTCACCCTTTATTATATCTAGAGCTAATTGCTTTAAGGGCTTTTTATTAGCTAAATTCTTATCTTCAAGTTCATCATTAATCATCTTATCTAGATCTTGGAATTCAAAGTTATTGGAGATGTTGTCCAAGGAGGGAGATATAAAACTTTCCCCTTCAGCATAAATATATGATTTGGATATAATTAATATTAAAATAATAAGACCTAATTTTTTCATTATTCTCATCCTTATGGTAGTACTTTTAAAATTAAATCAACTAAGCCTAGTACAATGGGTAGGGCCAATACTAAAATTGATAACTTTCCAGCCATTTCAATTTTCAGAGCTATAGAATTTTCCCCTGCATCCCTACATAGCTGGGATCCAAATTCTACTATATATGCTACACCAATGATTTTTAGTAGAGTTGAAAAATATTCTATATTTAAATCAGCCCTATTTGACAAATCCTGAAGAAGGTTTATAACTTGGACAAATTTTGGAATTAAAAGATAAAATATTAGTATTCCTGTTAAAATTGATATATAAATTGTAAATTCTGGCCTAAGACTTTTAAGTATGATAATTAGACTTGTAGAAATTATACCTAAGGCTACTATTTGTAAAATATCCATACCTATTACCTAATAAAGTTTAAATAGGATTTTAATATTATCAAAGAATTTACTTACCATATTCACCACTACACCCAGGACAATAACTATGCCCACCAAGGTTAAAATAAAGGCATATTCCTCCTTGCCTGACTTTGCTAATACAGTGTGTAGGACTGCTGTAACCATACCTATTCCGGCTATTTTAAATATCAAATCAACATCCATCTTTTCATCTCTCCTAAGTAATTATAATTATTATTCCTAGTCCAAATAAGACCCCTAGAGAACGATAAAGCTTTGCAAAAATACTACTCTCCCCATTAGCTTCAATAAAATTATTTTCAATTTCATTTATGATAAATCTAAAGTTTTTTTCCTGGTCCTCCCTAGTGGACTTTCCAAGTATTTTTCCAAGATATAAAAAACTTTCTATATCCTTATCCTTTAAGTAGTATTTTTCTTTTAGAATAGATCTATAATTCTCAAAACTTATATATATATCTTCTCTTTCAAATTCCAGTAAGTCCTTCCTTATAGCTAGAAAAACACCTGCTATATCACCTCTCCCCTTCTTAAAGGTGCTTTTCAGGGCATCAGGTAGGGGAGTATTCCCCATCAATATTTCATTTTCCAATATCCTTATACAGTAGCCTAGGTCTTGCAAGCTAACTGCCCTAGTTTTAAATCTTTCCCCATATAAAAACCCTATAAGGGATGATGATGTAAATATTGTTAAATAAAATAATATATTAACTAGACCCAAGAAAACCACCCCTTGTAGAGTATAATTCCTTCATATTTTCTCCATCAACAATAGATGCAATTGTGCCTACACCTTTTGAGTTGTCCATGATTATATATCTTTTGAAAATCTTGTCCTTAATTATCTTCTTTAAATCAACCTTTGATCTAAGATCATTTAAATCATAGCCATGTATACTTGCTATAAATCTTATACCAGCCCTTAAACCTTCTTCTAAGGCCTCAATATCTTCCCTGCCACCTATTTCATCTATGGCTATTATTTCAGGCGACATTGACCGAATAAACATCATTATACCGTCTGATTTTCTACATCCATTTAATATATCTGTCCTTATACCTACATCATTTTGAGCCAAACCATTATAGACACCTGCTATTTCTGATCTTTCATCTATTAGGCCAATTTTAAAACCCCTTTTACACAAGTCCCCATTGCTTAAGTTCCTTACTAGGTCCCTTAACAAGGTGGTTTTTCCACACTGTGGTGGAGAAATTATCAGGCTATTATAAAAGTCTCCATCTTTTACCAGGTAGGGTATTATAAAATCTGATATTCCCTTCTTTTCCTTAGCAATCCGAATATTTAAAGATGAGATATCTCTTATGTTTTCAATCCCATTATTTCCATATATTATAGTTCCTCCTATACCTATCCGGTGACCACCTTCTACGGTTATAAAACCCCTTCGTATTTCCTCTGTAAAGGCATATATAGAATGATTTGTAATCAGTTGAAAGGTATTATTTATTTGAGTCTGATTAATAATTATCCCATCTTTGGCCTCACTTGAAAGTATGTCATTTGCTGTAACAAAATAGTTATTGCCCTGAAAATTTATATTCAATGGACTTCCGTTTCTTAGCCTTATTTCTTCTGTAACCTTTTTTATATCCCCGGGTAAGCTTGCTAAGGAAGTTCTTATATCGCTACTTATGTTTCTAATTACATTATCAAAGCTAATAATATCTTCTGACACAACCTGTCCCTCCCTTATATAAATTCTATGAAAAACAATCCTATTTATGCCATAAAAAAAGAGTTTAAAACATAAATGTTTTAAACTCTTAAAGGTAACCTTTTTTTACTCTTCTTCATCTTCTTCACAATGGCATTCACAATCTTCATCGCCACAACACTCGTCATAAAAGTCAAAATCAAGATCCTCATCATAATCTTCAAAATCATCATAATCTTCATCTAAGCCATATACCTCATCCTCAAGGTCTGATAGATCTTCATCAATGAAATTAACATAATCTTCTAAATCTGCTTGATCTTCACTTACATCATCTAAAGCCTCTGCAAAATCAGCTAAAATATCAATAATTTGAAGCAGTACCTTACCTTCGCTAGTACTTTCATCAAGGTCTAAACCATCTGCTAACCCCTGTAAATATGATACTTTTTGAAATAAATAATCCATTTATATCCCTCCAATTTAAATTATTAAAACTATGCCCTTGACATATACTCCCCTGATCTGGTATCCACCCTGATAATATCACCTATATTTACAAATAGTGGAACATTCAGAGAAACTCCTGTCTCCAGCTTTGCTGGTTTGGTAGCACCTGTGGCAGTATCTCCCTTTATACCAGGCTCTGTTTCGGTAACTTCTAACTCAACAAAATTAGGTGCCTGTACTTCAAATGCCTTTCCTTGATAGAAACGAATAGTGGCACTGTCATTTTCCCTTAAGTATTTTATTGCCTCTTCTACAGCTTCCCTATTAAGGGGCAATTGGTCATAGGTTACCACATCCATAAAATAGTATAACTCTCCATCACTATATAAGTACTGCATTTCTTTCGTCTCTATATTTGCTCTTTCGACCCTTTCAGTAGGGTTAAAAGTAACATCTTTAGTAACTCCACTTAAGACAGACCTTAACTTTGTTCTTACAAAAGCTGCCCCCTTACCAGGCTTAACATGTTGAAAATCAATAACCTGGAAAACATCCCCATCCATCTGAAAGGTAATTCCTTTTCTTAAGTCTCCTGCTGAAATCATTAGTCTTCCTCCTATCTTGACCAAATACTCTAATTAAATACAGTATTTATTATGTTTATTATACCAATATCTATAATTTACCACAAGTCAAATTTAATTGTTAAATACCCTCACCTTAATTATATTTGATTAATTTAATTACAGGATCCAAAAATACAGGTAAATAAGACCCATATCTTATTATATTTTTTTTATTATGCACTACAATTAGTTTATCTTCATCCAATTCATCTTCCCCATTGTATATAATCATGCCATTTATTAAGGATGGTTCACTAGTGTTCACAATTATCTTTCCACCATTTACAATTATAATTCCATCTAGTTCCAATGCCTGATTAATAATTAAATCCCCTTCAATATAAAATACACCTTTAGTTTTAAACAGTGAGCTATCATCCTTAGATCCAATTGTAAGAGTTATATTATTGCTAGTTGGATGAATAGGATTAAGAATTAAGGCTTCATTTGTATATTCTCTATGATTAATTTTATAATCACCATAAAAAAGTGATAATTGATTTTTAAGACCGTCTTTTTCAATAATAGCATGACTTTCTATATTATAAACTAAATATGACATTGATGGTTTTGAATCATAATTAAAACTTAAGTCATGCAAATCTTCCATCATATTTTCAAATAAATAAATTTCCTCTTCAAGTAAATCATCAACTTTTATGATACTTTCATCTGAATTAAAAAAATGGTTTATAATAGAAAGCTCGGCCTCTATCCCTTTTTTTATATTTCCAAATTCATAACCCATCTTTATAATTATCTTATTTAGATTTTCCCTATCAGGCTGGCTAAAATTTCCACCTGTAAAATTTTCATTTAATTGTA
>CAZFIO010000011.1:0-23662 GCA_964519585.1 uncultured Tissierellaceae bacterium | reverse complement strand
TCCCTCTTTGGGGCAACTTTTATAATGTATCATTTATATTGCTTCTTGTCAATAGGTTTTTAAAAGTTTTTTTAAATCCTTTATTGACTTGTTTTGTCTGCTTCTTGAGCCGACCTTTTAATGATACATTTTTTTGCTGCTTTTGTCAACACCTTTTTTTTTAAATTTTTAAACTGTTGACCGGATACCTATAATACCATCTTAATGTCATCTTGTCAAATTTTTTTATAGTAGTTTTTTAGGGATTTTATTCCATGTAGGTCACACCTATATGATGCATATATGATTTGAAAACAAAAATAAGGCAAGAAGATAACTTCCCACCTTATTATGTATTATAGATTGCAGGCAGACATCCACCCCTATAAATATTTAATTTTCATTACATAATAGGTCAATTTAATAATTTGTATTTAAAATCGGAGATTTCTCCATTCCGCTAGGCTCCAGTCGAAATGACAGAGGGACAGGCTCCACTCCAGTCGTCTGACAGAGGGACAGGCTCCACTCCAGTCGTCTAACACACGGTTGGATAGTTGGTCAGTTAATCAGAAAATGTTTTGAAAATTTAAACCCGAAACATGGCCCTCCCACTGTAGACAACCTAGCTCTGTGTCGTTCCGCACCTCTTTTTTTAAAGGTTTGGAAGGGTACATAGACCCTTCCCTACAAAAGTCATCTGACATTAATTCATAAAGTGTACAGCTGAAAGTAATAGAAAATCCGAGGCCCTAAAGATAGCCCCTAGTAAACAATTGTTAGACTATTGTTTGACAACCGTTTGACTATTGTTAGACTATCATTCTCAATCGTTCCCCAATTGTTCCCCTATTCTTCCTCTATACTTTGCTTCTCTATTGGTTTCATAGTTGGAAATAGTAGTACATCTCTTATGCTTGGTTGGTTTGTTAATAATATTATCAACCTATCTATACCTATTCCTAAACCCCCAGTAGGAGGTAGCCCAACTTCTATAGCATTAATAAAGTCTTCATCCATTGGGTGGGCTTCATGGTCCCCTGATTCCTTTTGTTTAACCTGGTCTTCAAATCTTTTTCTTTGATCTATAGGATCATTTAACTCTGAAAAAGCATTTGCAATTTCCCATGTATTGATAAAAGCTTCAAACCTATTTGTCTTTCTTGGGTCATCTGGATCCCTCTTAGCCAAGGGTGAAACTTCCACAGGATGACCTGTGATAAATGTTGGTTGAACTAAGTGTTCTTCACAGAATTCCTCAAAGAATTCATTTATTATATGCCCCCTAGTCATTCCAGGCTTTACTTCAAGGCCCTTTGCCTTTGCTATAGTTATAGCTTCTTCATCTGTGTCTATAGTTGAAAAATCTACTCCAACAAATTCTTTAACTGCATCTGCCATATCTAGTCTTCTCCAGGGAGGCGTTAAATCTAATTCCTTGCCCTGGTAGTTTATTTTTAGTTTTCCTAGATTTTTTTCAGCCACATAGGCTACTAGGTCCTCAGTTAACTCCATTATCTCTTCATAGCCTACATAGGCCTGATACAATTCAATACTGGTGAACTCTGGGTTATGTCTGGGACTCATACCCTCGTTTCTAAACATTCTACCCATTTCGTAGACCTTGTCAAAACCACCTACTATTAGCCTTTTTAAGTACAGTTCATTTGCAATTCTTAAATACATATCTATATCCAGGGTATTGTGGTGAGTAATAAATGGTCTAGCATTAGCCCCACCTGCAATAGTACCTAGTATAGGTGTTTCCACCTCTAAAAAACCTTTATTGTCCAAGTATTCTCTTATAGAACTGATCATCTTACTTCTAAGAATAAAGGTTTCCTTGATTTCAGGATTAACTATTAAGTCTACATATCTTTGCCTATATCTTAAATCTTGGTCTTTTAGACCATGAAACTTTTCAGGAAGAATTTGCAAGGATTTGCTCATAAGAATTAACTCTTTTACCCTAATTGAAACTTCACCCATTTTTGTTTTGAAAACCTGACCAGCAACCCCTACAATATCACCAATATCCAAGAGACTTAAGTCCTCATAGGCTTCTTCACCTATTGTATCAAGTCTAATAAAGGCCTGAATTCTACCTTCAGAATCTTGTAAGTCTAAAAAGCTAACCTTACCGTGCCCTCTCCTGGACATAATCCTTCCAGATATCTTTACATCTTGGCCTTCCATATTTTCAAAGTTATCCGTAATATCTTGGCTCTTGTGGGTAAAATCAAATTTTTCTACAAGATAAGGATTCTTATCTTTTTCAATTAGTGTCTCTAGTTTTTCTCTTCTGATTCTGAGCATCTCATTTAAGTCTTCAAGTGACATTATTTATCCTCCTTAGTTTGTTTCCATTATCTAGCTATATTTAGTATCTCATAATTTATAATTCCATCAGGTACATGAACATCTAGTATATCTCCCAGCTTACCACCCAAGAGAGCATTTCCTAGTGGTGATTCGTTTGATATCTTTCCATTATAGGGATCAGCCTCAGCTGAACCTACTATAAGGTATTCCATTTCTTCATCAAATTCCATATCCTTAACCTTAACCTTTGACCCTATACTTACAACATCAGTAGTAACTTCATTTTTCTCAATTATTTTTGCGTTTCTTAACATCATTTCAAGTTTTGCAATTCTTTCTTCTAGTTGTGCCTGTTCATTCTTGGCTTGGTCGTATTCGGAGTTTTCACTTATATCTCCAAAACTTAAAGCCTGTTTGATTTTTTCTGCAATTTCTTTTCTTTTAACTGATTTTAATTCGTCTAATTCCCCTTCTATTTTAGCCAATCCTTCTTCAGTTAAGAATACATGTTTTTCTGTCATATGATTCTCTCCCTTTCTTTCCATTTAAAATAATTCTAAAATAAATCTATGTTTATCCAATACTCTGCTTGGTTTCATATCTTATATGCAAGATATTATAATCAAGCTGTTAATTAATGTCAAGGTTAAAAGCTACCTTTTATCCCAATATAAAAATTACTTATAAAGTTATCTAAAAAATGAAAGTTATTATTTGCAAATATTTGATAAAAACTTTCATCCTTTCTACCTATTAGTTCTTCATATAGGGCTGATGGTATTATATGAGGAATTAAATCATTTATACCTTGTTTTTCATTATCAATCCTAAAATTTAAATCCCCTATAACAAAATGCATATCTAGTTCTAAAAAGGGTTTATTCATGCTAAAGTCAAATATGACGCTACTTCCTCGTGCTTGAGAAGTATTGGGCACATGACCATCATAGAGGTTTATGATGATATCATAGGTTTTTAAATTTATTTTATCTATACTAGGCTGGTATAGAGATATACCTATTTCTTCAAATATTTCTTCCTGAACATCCATCATTGGCTCATGGAAGTTAACCAAACTAATAAAATTCAATTTATCCCATATAGACCTTATTGTTTTTCTAGCTAAATCCTTGTCATGGCAAAGAATTAAAACCTCTTTGTTCTCTAAGCTTTCATTTCTTTTTCCATAAATCTTTTCTAGTATGGGCAAAATATTTTCTAGTTTAGTAGTTAATCCTCTAGCTATGGTTAGACCAGTTTCTAGCTCTATACCTTTTATTCTATCTAGATCCATATGGTGACTATCTTCTATATATAGGGTCTTAATCTTATGGTTTAGAAGTAATTTAATGTTTTCTATGTATTTTCTTAAGAGATTATCATCCCTATAGTTTATTTCCCTTAAGTTTATCCCCACTATATAACCCAGCTCTTCATTTGATTCAGATATAGGTCCAAGAATCTGTGGTTTAAAGCTAGGCTTATATAATTTATAGATAAAATTATAAGGCTTTTTTATCAAATAGCTTTTATAAGCAAGATGATCTACTATATATAACACAGGATAATCCCTCCATCATACTTCTTATAAAGATTCCTTTCTAGGTGAGTAAAAGCAGCCTTCCTAGGTCCATCCTGTCAAAGTCTTTATCATTATATGAGTGGTTCAATAGTCTTATTCATTGTTTTGTAAGAATAAGGAGTAATCATTGAGGCTATCTATAACCATGTTTTTATCTTGCAAGCTATTTATCTTGTTTTTAACTTCATTAGAATTCTTCATACCCTTTATATACCAGGCCAAATGTTTCCTCATTTCCTTTAATCCTACATGATCTCCCTTTATTTGACACACCATGTTTAGGTGGTGAATCCCCATGCTTATTTTGTCAGAATCCTTTGGATGGTCTATTTTTTTGCCGTTTATCAAGGCATTTATTTCTTTAAAAATCCAGGGGTTTCCCATGGCACCTCTACCAATTGCTATACCGTCACATCCTGTTTCCTTTAGCATCCTTATTCCATCCTCCGCTGTAAAAATATCCCCATTCCCTATGACCGGAATTGAAACTGCCTCCTTAACCCTTCTTATATAATCCCAATCCGCCTGGCCAGAATAAAACATATCCCGGGTTCTTCCGTGGATGGTAATAGCTGCTACCCCCATTTCTTCTCCTAGCCTTGCTATCTCTATTCCATTCAAACTATCCTTGTTCCAGCCCATACGAAACTTAATTGTTATTGGTTTTTTTGAAGCTTTGACAGCCTTACCTAATATTTCCTTTATAAGACTAGGGTTTCTCATTAGAGCTGAGCCATCTCCATTTTTCACTATTTTTGGAGCAGGGCAGCCCATATTTATATCTATAAAATCTATATCATCCCTATAATTTAGTTTGTTTTTAATTACATCTCCTATTATTTCCGCATCTGAACCAAATATTTGAAGGGCCAGGGGTCTTTCCCTCTCATCAACTTCCATCAATCTTTCTGTCCCCTTGTCACCATAGTAAATTCCCTTGGCACTGACCATCTCAGAGACTACCAAGCCTGCCCCCATTTCCTTGCATATAATCCTATAAGCAAGATCCGTCACACCTGCCATGGGTGCTAAAAACACCCTGCTTTTTAAATCAATATTCCCTATCTTCATTTAATCTCCCCTCATAGAAACAAGTAAGTAGAGAATTCTACTTACTTGTTTCTTTCGTATATTATTCTTAGACCTTCCAAGGTGAGAAGTCCATCTATTTTCTGAATATATCTACTTTCACTAGAAATAAGATTGGAGAAGCCTCCTGTTGCTATTATTTTTATGTCTCCTTCTCTAACTTCCATTTCCTTAATAATTCTAGCAATTACTGAGTCTATAAGTCCTGCATAACCATATACTATACCTGATTGAATCGAATTTATGGTGTTTTTCCCAATAACCTTATCCGGCTTTGCAATTTCAACCCTAGGTAACTTGGCAGTTTTTGAAAAAAGGGCTTCAGTAGCTATCTTTATCCCTGGTGTAATTACCCCACCTAAATAATCCCCATCTTTAGATATGACATCAAAGGTAATTGCTGTTCCAAAATCTACAATAATTAGTGGCCCGCCATACTTTTCATATCCCCCCACTGCATTTACAATCCTATCTGCACCAACCTCTTTAGGATTTTCATATTTTATATTTATACCAGTTTTTACTCCAGGTCCAACTAGCAAGGGTTCTATATTGAAATATTTTCTAGACATCTTGGGCAGGGTATGCATCAGGGGTGGTACAACAGAAGATATAATAATCTTTTCTACGCCCTTTGTATCAAGTCCATGGTATTTGAACACTTGCTCAAACAATAAACCATATTCATCAGGCGTCTTGCCCCTCTCAGTAGCTATTCTCCAATTATCTATTAAATCCCTATCTCTATACACACCAAATACAATATTTGTATTTCCTACATCTATAACTAAAAGCATAAATCCACCCTCTATTTATTTCTTCTTAGTATACCCACAACACTTACTACTATAATAATAGCTAGAATCACTTCAGGAATTCCATTTGTAATCCCAATCCCTATTATAACCTTCTTAGTATTTGTTACATCCAAACCTAGTTTTGCAACAAACTTTTCAGCATATAAGACATATATGGTGAAAAGAACCCCTATAGTATTTGTTAAGGTCCCTACTATTGCAGGAATGATAATATCCAAAGAATCATTATCAACTTTTGCAACTCCAAAGTAGGCAAAGGACAAGGTTAAAATTAGCAATATAAGGTTCATCATTAAAACTATCCAACCTTGGGAATTTGCTATGTTGCCATATATTCCCCTTACAAGGTAGACTATAATACCTATCCATACTAATGCAATTAATCTCCTAAGGTTTTTCTTGCCTATTGCTTTTATAGCACTGTAGCTATAGTAGGTGGTTAATCCAATAAGGACCCTAGGAATTATAGATACCAATGGATTTATAAAAACAAAGGAAACTGGTGTGGGATTAGTTACATTCTGAAATATACTAAAGAATCCGAAGATTAAACCTACAAGAGCCCCTACTATAGGACCCTCCATTATTGCTCCAATTATTACAGGTATATGCATAATAGTTGCTCTTGTAGGTCCTATAGGTATAAACCCCAAAGGGGTTAGACCCAAAACAATAGAAACTGCCCCCAATACTCCTATAAGGGTCAGTTTTCTTATGCTAAATACTTTTTCTTTTTTCATATTATCCCTCCGCTCTGGTTCTAAACAGATACCAGGCTATATTTTCACTGCTAAAAATTAAGTCTAGCTCATATAGATGCTAGCCACCACTACATAAGATTATAATTGATAAAAATCTTTAGTCAAGAACTTATCTTAAAATATATATACCCAATTTTTCAAAAAGAAAAAGATAGGCTTACCCTATCTTAATTCTCTTCATCTGTATTTTCATCATTGTCCTGATTTTCATCATTATTTTTGTCTATGTTTTCTTCTTTATCTTCTATAGTCTCAGACTCATTTGCATTAGCCTGGTCTTCAGAAGTTTTTTCATTGTCTTTTTCTTCGTCATCAAAGGCTTCAACCTCTTCAATTTTGCCTGTAAACAAATCTTCGAATTCCTTAGCATCTAAGGTTTCTTTCTCCAATAGGGCTTGTGCGATTCTTTCTAATGTTTCCATGTTTTCTTTAAGCATTTCCTCTGCCCTATTGTAGGCTGTATCTATTAAGTTTCTCATTTCACTATCTATGGTAGCAGCCACTTCTTCGGAATAATTCCTTGACCTGCCAAAGTCCCTACCTAAGAATACCTCTTCCTCATCAGTACCGTAGGTCATAGGTCCAAGTTTTTCATTCATACCATAGTGGGTAATCATTTGTCTAGCAAGTTTTGTTGCCCTTTCTATATCATTTTGGGCACCTGTACTTATATCTTCAAGGACCAAGGCCTCAGCCACCCTTCCACCTAACAAGGTTACCAGCCTATCCTCCATTTGTCTTTTTGTCATATAGTTTACATCTTCCTCAGGTATATAGGCAGTAAACCCGCCTGCCATGCCCCTAGGAATAATTGTTACTAAGTGTACAGGGTCCATGCCTGGCATAAGTCTTGCGGTTAATGCATGACCAGCCTCATGATAAGCAGTAAGCTTTCTTTCTTTTTCACTTACTACTCTGCTTTTCTTTTCAGGACCAGCTTGTACTTTGATGGAAGCTTCCTCTATAAGGTGCATAGGTATCTTTTTAAGATTATACCTTGCAGATAGAAGCGCTGCCTCATTAACCAGGTTTTCCAAGTCAGCAGGTGTAAATCCTGGTGTCCTTCTTGCCACTACCTTAAGGTCTACATCTTCTTCCAGTGGTTTATTCCTAGTATGAACCCCTAGTATTGCCTCTCTTCCCTTTATATCTGGAAGTCCTACATAAATCTGTCTATCAAACCTACCTGGTCTTAATAGGGCTGAATCCAGTATATCTGGCCTATTGGTAGCAGCCATAACGATTATACCTTCATTGGTGCCGAAACCATCCATCTCAACCAAAAGTTGATTAAGGGTCTGCTCCCTTTCATCATGGCCCCCACCCATGCCTGCTCCTCTTCTCCTGCCTACAGCGTCTATCTCATCTATAAAAACAATGCATGGTGCATTTTTCTTGGCCTGCTCAAACAAGTCCCTAACCCGACTGGCTCCTACCCCGACAAACATCTCTACAAAGTCTGAACCTGATATGGTAAAGAAGGGAACAGCAGCTTCACCAGCTACAGCCTTACTTAAATAAGTTTTACCAGTTCCAGGAGGTCCAATCAATAAAACCCCAGTTGGTATTCTAGCACCTATCTCAATATACTTTCTAGGTCCCCTTAGGAAGTCAACAATCTCTTGAAGTTCTTCCTTCTCCTCTTCTAGTCCTGCAACCTCATCAAAGGCTACCAGCTTACCATCTTCTTCCTTGTGAAGCCTAGCCTTGCTTTTCCCAAAAGACATAACTTTACCGCCACCACCACCTTGTGATTGCTGCATAAAGTTAAACCAAAAGATTCCAAAGACAAACAAGAGTATTATTGTAGGCAACCAATCATAGTACCAGGGTCTTACTGGTATAGGTTCACCATTGTATCTAATTAGCTTATTCTCCACTGGTTCTTCAAGATATTTTTCATAAAATGAAAATCTAATAGACTCTGGTAAATAAGTTGTAAATATGGTACCGTCCTTTAACTTACCCTCCAGATTGCTGCCTACCTGATTAATGCTTTCTATTTTATCAGTTTTAATATATTCAATTAATTCAGTAGTGTCCATTTTTTTAGCCTGTTCAACTTTTTGCCCAGCCATTTTTACCCCAAAAGCTATCAAAATTATGATAAGTAAATATATACTGGCGCCCCTAAAAACTTTCCTCAAATTAAGTCCTCCCTCCACACATGGGTAGATAATATTTTATGATTATACCATATATAGAAATCTATTACAAGAAAGCTTTACTCATATACTTCTTCCTTTAAAGCTGCTACATATGGTAGGTTCCTATACCTTTCTGCATAATCTAAACCATAACCTACAATAAATTCATCTGGAATTTCAAATCCTATATAATCTACAGGAACATCAACACTTCTTCTATCCACCTTATCTAAAAGGCTTACTATTTTCACACTATTGGCACCCCTTTTACTAAGGTTATCTGCTAAATATGCCAAAGTATAGCCAGTATCAATTATATCTTCTACCAATAATATATCCTTATTCAAGACAGAATCATCTAAATCTTTTATTATCTTAACCTCACCAGTGGACATTGAAGATAAGCCATAGGAACTTACAGCCATGAAATCTATACCCAAAGGCATTTTAATATTCTTAGCCAATTCAGACAAAAATATAACTGCACCCTTTAGGATACCCACCAATACTAATTCTTTACCTTTATAATCATTAGTAATTTCTTCCCCTAGTTCTTTGATCCTTTTAATAAGTTCTTCCTCATTAATCAAAATCTTCTTAATATCCTTCTCCACTTTCTTCCTCCTTCTTATAACTGTAGTATTCCAACCTCAGTATCCTTTTAGTATGCTTATCTACTTTGTAAGTATCACTAATCCTATATCCTATAATCCAGATTATATTATTATCATCCATAATCAGTGGTATCTTATCCCTTAAATCTCTTGAAATCTTTTCATCTATAAAATAATCCTTTAATTTTTTGCTGCCTGTCATCCCCAAGGGCCTAAATCTATCACCATTTCTTCGATTTCTTACCTGGAGTTGACCCTTAATCTTGTCATAGTCAAAGTATTTGCTATTTGAATCTTTTATATCTACAAGCTGATCCTTGTCTAATACCGAAACATGAATTCTAAATCCTTGGTCTTTAAAATCATTCGTCCCTTCTATCAACTTAAACTCATAGTCTTCCTGGATATTTCCCCCACCCTTTCTAATAAGTAAATCTTTATAATCCAGCCTTACAAGAATTTCATTTGGCAAATGTACTTCTTTACCTGTATTTCCTTGGTGAAAGAGTTCTAGTACAGACCTTATATGGTCTTCACCTATACCCTGTAGGTTCTTATTTAATTCCAAAATTGCCCTTCTTAAAATTCTTTGTTTTATAGAAATATCCTGGTTTTCAAATTCCTTTCCATCTAAAATTATATAGTCTTTAGCTTTCTTCTTCAATAAAAGATTATATCTATTTTTTGAATACTTTTCAAGAAAATTGCTATCTATATTTGCTGTCCTAGTTAGCCTCCATAGGCCTTCTATAATATTAGGGTTGAAGTTCTCTTCCAAGTAGGGTATAACTTCTAACCTTATCTTGTTTCTTGTATAAATAGACTGGAGATTTGTCTTATCCAAAACAATTTCAATTTGCTTTTTATCAATATTGTCTTCTATATCTAACCTGTCTACATTTAAAATTGGCCTTATGATATTTCCGATTATAAAATCCATGCCCCTTAGTCCATCTATCCCAGCTCCTCTGATTATTCTCATAATAATGGTTTCTGCCTGATCATTTTTATTGTGAGCTACTGCAATCTTCCCTCCACCAAGACCTGTAAGTATTTCATTAAAAAAACCATACCTGATTTCCCTACCTGCCTCCTCAGAGCTTATACCCCTTTCTTTTCCATAGGCTATCATGTCAGCCTTTTTCAGGTAAAAGGGCAGATTCAATTCCTCAGCCTTTCTTTTTACAAAGTTTTGGTCCCTTAGAGCTTCTTCTCCCCTGACACCATGGTTTATATGGGCTAGGAATAGGTTGAAATTCAACTTTTCTTGAATATTTTTCAACAAATATAGAAGGGCCATAGAATCTGGTCCTCCTGAGACACCCAAAACAATATTGTCACCCTTTTGAATTAGTTGGTTTTCCCTTATGTTTTTTAAAATAATCTCTTCCACTTATATCACCATAATCACTTGTATATATACTAATATACACTATTGTCTTGTGATTTCATAGGAATAAAAAAGGGAGATTGAAATCTCCCTAATAATTTCTCCATATTTTAGTTGCCATGACAGTCATGTCATCCCTTTCCCTGCCTTCATTAGCCATCCTTGCTATGTCCATTATCTCATTGACAATCACCTGGGGATTTTGTGAATCAATCTTTTCTATAAGGTCCCCCAACCACTTCTCCTGATTTTCAACCAGACTATTGCTTTCTAGGATTCCATCAGACATCATAATTATTATATCCCCGTCTTGAAGAACTTCTTCATATATATTAAAATCTACATTTTCTAATATCCCTATAGGTAGAGACTTTGAGTTGATAAGTTTAACCTCATCCTTTCTTTTAATAAAGGTAGCAGGTGAACCATTCTTGACAATCTGTAACTTCCCAGTATACAAATCAATAAATCCTAGGTCTAGGGTGGTAAATATCTCCTGATTTGACTTGCTCCTCAGTATGGAGTTTATAGTCTTTATGATGGTGTTTTTGTCCATATTGATTTCCATAGACTTTTCTATCAGGTTTATAGCTATAGAACTTTTATCCCTAGCCCTTTGTCCTATTCCCATACCATCACTTATAGCCATGAAGTTTAAGTTCCGAATCTCTCCAAAGGTATAATTGTCTCCAGAAATCAAGTTTTCCGAATTTGATTCATAGGCAATCCCAGTGTAGGTGTTAAACCTGTTTGTCTTTGTTAGCTTAAAACTTATCCTATCATCCCTTATATTTCCAAAATTATAGTCTATAGAAAAATCCATATCCAAGGATTTTGAAACTATATTTCTTATTTCATTTATATCAGTTCTTAAATATCTAGAGTTTTTTATTTCTATCATGATTTCAAACTTCTTGTTCTCTACCTCTACCACTATAAGCTCTATGATTTCCACCCTTTTGTCTTCTAGTTCCTTTTTTAATTCTTCCTCCAGATCCCTATGAAATATAGGTTTCCTTTTTACATCTTCCTTAATATCAGTGATTATCCTGGTGAAATTCTTCATTTGGTCAGCAAGTAACTTTCTCTGCTCCAGTAACCTTCTACTGCACAAGTGACTTTCCTTAAGGTTTTCATAGGATTGAAAGCTCTTATATATCAAGTCTCTTGGTTCCCTGCAAAAACCCTCTACCCTAGAGAAAAGTAAATTTGTATTAGCTAGACCAGACTCCATAAGCCCAATGAGCCCTAGGACCCCTTGGTAAGTCTTATAATAGTTTTCCTCCCAACAATAAGAATATCTTCTGCAATTCTTGCAAACCCCATTTGTTATTTCATCCACTGTATTGTAAACATCAAAACTGGTATCTTGAATTTCTTTGTCTATAGACTCCCTTAGTATCTGGCTTAAGCCTAAAAAAAGCTCACTGGTCTTATTCAGCCTTTCCACTAGATAGTCTTCCTTTTTCATTTCATAAGAGTCCATATCCATAAGGTTTTTATGAAGAAAATCTTTAAAGTCCAGCCTAATAAATTGTGTTATAGCTAGAAAGACAAGGGATCCAAAAAGAAGCTCCTTATAAGCAAAAAAACTTGTTCCAAGCCTATTGATATAAAAGCTAATAATTCCATTTCCCAGTAAAAATCCTAATATAGACCCAGCCCTACCTATATCTCGAAAAAGACCAGCTAATAAGCCCCCAACTGCTAGAATTGAGATTATAAAGGGCATTTCTATATGAGATATATAAGAGATAAGCCCTATAAGAACAGAGCCAACCAAACCATACAAGACCCCCTGGCTATAGCCCAGGTATATAACACATATAATGGTAATTAGGTTTTTTAAAGACACACCGTAAATATGTATATTATTAAAACCCGATAAAATCAAGGCCATAACTATAAAACTACAAAGGATTTGTTCCTTTTTATATTTATTGATCCTAAGCCTTTCCAAGGGGAAGCTAAAGGTAAATACATAGGTCATGGTAAATATAATCAGGCTTTCTAAAATCAAAGTCAGGAAGCTGTATTGATTCAATCCCTCCACTAAATTCCATACAAGCTGTCCCATAAGAAAAATCATAGATACAAGGAAGGCTGCTTTTATCTTGGTCAGATTTTGCCCCTGATCTTTTCTTAGAAGTATATAGGTTATTAAGCCTATTAGCAGATAATTTGCCCCTGCCAAACCCTGAAGAGAGTATATCCCTAAGCCTATAGATAGGGGTAGAAAGACTGTATACCTTCCCATGATCAAGGATGCTGCCAAATATGCAATCCCAAATGGACTCAAACTCTTTAGTATATGTACCCTAGCAATAAAAAAACCTGCCAAAACAATAATAAGATTGTACTGATTAATTAAGTAGATTTCTCTCCTTTTTGAAATTGATTCCATTTTTATCATATCATTCACTCCCCTGTAGTATTTAAGCCTACTATATAAGGAGCCTAATGATTATTTTGTCAATATAGGTATTGAAAACACTGGATAATTAAGACAATTACCATGTCCATTCATCTTTTCTTTAAAAGAGAAATTTAAAGTTAAGGCTAGGAAAAAGAAGGGGTAAAAGGCTGATTTCACCTAGTTAGACCCCTTATTAAATAATATTTGCTTTAAATGTAAACTTATGTCAGATTGCAAAAAAAAGAAACCGGAAAAATTCCGGTTTAAAAGTCCATTGGGTTTGTTCTTCTTGATTTAAAGCTACTACGCCTTGAATCCCTAGTTTTTAATTGGTCCATCTTTTCTCCACTATCTTTTAAGTATTGGTTTAGTTTGTCTTCAAAAGACATACCCTTCTGAACGGTATCTGGACTATTCCAGTCCAATTGTTCAGGCTGCCTTGTTTTGGGTTGGGCTTGCCTCATAGAAAGGCTAATTTTCCCATCATTATTAATAGATAAAACCTTAACTTTTACCTTTTCACCCTTTTTTAAATAATCTGAAATTGATTCCACATAATCATGTGATACCTCTGAAATATGAACTAGTCCACTTTTCCCCTCCGGCAACTGTACAAAAGCACCAAAATTTGTAATACCAGTAACCGTGCCCTCAACTACTTTTCCAACTAATACAGGCATAAATAAATAATTCCTCCTTATAATATTATTATTCAAGTATATATTAGATGTCCCAAGATGTCAACAAATCAAGCCTAAGTCATCTCCTAAAAAGATTAAATATTGAATCTTTATACTTTTCCTTATCAATGTATAAAATTTCCCTAGGTTTCACCATACCTAATTCATCTCTAGCAACCCTTTCAATAAAATCTAAGGAATCACTGTTTTCAATATCATTGTTTAATTCATCTATATCTTTTTCCAATGCTTCAATTTCATTTTCTAAATTAATCTTCCTAGCTACCATCTTATTCATCATCTTTTTTTGTTTTATAAATATGCTTGATATATATATTATTAAGGCAAGCAAAATTAGACGTTTCAACCTGATACCTTTTTTTCTTTTTCTTTTTCTTGCCATTTTATCACCACCAAGTATAAATCCTTGTCTTATGTATGGTTTATTTTTTCTTGGATATGATTTTATAGTAGCTTTTCATTTCCTTGATTAGAAGCCTTGGAACTGAAAGCCACTTTAAAACCTTTCTTTTTATAAATAATTTTATCATTCTAAATGGATAACTTACCAACTTGATTATCTCACTAATTGTCATGAATATCAACTTAAATATTTTATTTAGGAGTTTAAAAGAATATTTTGATAGGGATCTTATATAAATAAAAAATCCCAGCATAAATCCTAGCACAATATAGCCCCTAACTATACCATCTGTATTGTTAAAGGTAAACATGAAAAATACATAGGCTGTTATAAGCCAGAATAATAAGTCC
Source organism: uncultured Tissierellaceae bacterium (assembly GCA_964519585.1). Taxonomy (GTDB): domain Bacteria; phylum Bacillota; class Clostridia; order Tissierellales; family Tissierellaceae; genus CAZFIO01. The sequence goes on along the minus strand of CAZFIO010000011.1, from coordinate 9,090 downwards.
TCCAACATTAACCTTATACCCTTAGACTTAGAATATACTCTTGCTATCCTATTTAGATCATATATTAATCCAATTCCAAGACCATTTAGGATTGAAAACATAAAAACATATACCTCTTCCCCTACATTAAAATCAAACATATTCTCACCAACTTACTTAAATAACTTGCCCATTAGGTTTTTTGGTTCTCCTCCCTTACTTATATAGATCAGGCTGTTAATTGTTCCAGAAATTAGTAGGGAACCATCATCCAAGTTCAATTTATTTATACTTAGGCCCTGACCCTTGATATTTATTCCACCCTTAATGGTAGAAAGAATAACTGTATTTTCATTGTAACTATCTACTTCTTCCACCCCTGTAATCTTCATTTCCTCCCTATTTTCTAAAAACACACTATGTCCCTTAAGACTATTTTTATTTTCAACCACCACAAGTCCCTCCTATCTTATTAATATTTATGAAAAAAAAAGACCTTTTATTACAAAAGGTCTTGCTAAATTTCCTTATATAAGTTTATGGCATCATCTTTCCCAACATTATCTTTAACCATCAGGACTTGAATATTTACATCCCTGTTGCCAAATCGAATCCCTATTTCATCCCCTACCTTTACCCCATCACCAGGCTTGGCTGTTTTACCATTTATAGTAACCCTACCCTGTTCACAGGCCTCTTTACTAATTGTCCTTCTTTTAATTATCCTAGCATTCTTAAGAAACTTATCTATCCTAATCAAGCCCACCTCCCTGAAATAAAAAAGCCAGGCCCACGACCTGACTTCTTGAGTGAATATTATTTATTTACAGCTTCTTTTAATGTTTTACCTGCCTTAAATACAGGAGCATTTGATGCTGGTATTTTGATAACTTCTTCAGGATTTCTAGGGTTTCTACCTTCTCTAGCTTTTCTTTCCCTAACTTCAAATGTACCGAATCCTACTAATTGTACCTTGTCTCCACCTACTAAAGCTTCCTCTACAGACTTAAGAAAACCATTTAAAGCAGCTTCTGCATCCTTCTTAGTTAAGTCACTTTTTTCTGCTATGCTTGCTATTAACTCAGCCTTGTTCATTAAAATTCCTCCTTAATAATATTATTCATTTATTGCATTTAATAAAAAGTTTTACTTTTTATAACATAGTATTGTCTTCCTTGGACAAATTCCAAAGACTATCCATTTCCTCTAAGTCCATATCCTCTAGTGTCCTGCCCATGTCCTGGGCCTTATCCTCCATAAATCCAAGTCTGTAAACAAACTTGTTATTAGACCTGTTTAGGGCCACTTCAGGATTTATGTCTAAAAATCTAGAAAGGTTTACAACTGACATCAAAAGATCCCCAATTTCCTCCTCAATCCTGTCCTTGTCAGGTTTTGTGAGTCTAATTAACTCTAGGACTTCTTCATACTCCTCTAGAATCTTTTCTATAGGGCCTTCTATATCATCCCAATCAAAACCAATTTCTGCTGCCCTGTCCTGAATCTTGTAGGCTTTCATTAAGGCAGTTAAGGCTGGTAAATTAGCCAATCTATCCTTAATATTTTTAACCCCTCTTTGAGAATCCTTTAACTTATTCCAATTATATACTACTTCCTTAGAATTTTCTACCTTTTTTTCCAAAAATATATGGGGGTGCCTATAAATTAGCTTATTTGCCAGGGCAGAGGTTACATCTATGATGGTAAATTCACCTTCATTTTCCCCAATTTCACTATGGAATATAATCTGCAGAAGCAAATCACCCAATTCTTCCACTAAATCTTCTATATTTCCCCTGTCTATAGCATTCACAACCTCATAGGCTTCCTCTATAACAGTTTGCCTTAGAGTCTGGTGATCCTGCTTCATATCCCAGGGACAACCATCCTCACCCCTTAGGACCTTCATAATCCCCAAGAGATTGTTGAAGTCGTAGATTTTTCGGTCTTGGTCTTTTATCCTGGGTATGTATATACTTGTTAGATAGCCTATGTCATCAAACCTATCAAGCTGGTAGATAGGCATATGGTACAGCTTTTCTTCTCCTTCAATACCAGCCCCGTGAATAAAAGATATAATATATTCATCCCCATATATTTCTGATAATATTAGCTTAATTTCGGATACTATCCGTTTATTATATACCTGAGTGATGATTATGTCTATATTTATATCTACCATAAGGCTAGAAAAAACACTTCCATCTAAGATTTTGATCCCATCTATAAGGTCCTTACCAATAAGTTCCATCATAGGTTCTATAAAGCTTAGGCCTGAAATAAGCTGAGTTTCTATATCTTTTTCCAACAAAATTTCCACTGTTTTTTCCGCAATCATAGGATTACCAGGGACAAAGTAGTTGATTTCACCATATTCATCAGCCCTACTTATTAGGTCATTTGCTATGTTTTCGTAAAGGCTTAGGAAATCATCCTCCTCCTCATAAAGGTAGTCGTAGGATTGAAATTCAATATTTTTATCAAGGAAATATTCAATAGTAGGATGTTTTTCAGTCCTTAAATAATTTTGATTATTATCATGTATTTTTTTTACAGCTGCCATGGTTAGGTCATCTACACTACCTGGACCTAGGCCGATTATGTTTATCTTTGCCAATTATAAAACCCCTTTATATAACAATAGTCTAGCAATAGTCAAGCAATGGCCCCTGTGCCATTCCGTGATTTTAAGAAGTTCGGAACAAGACGGGGCGAGGCTACTGTCAACTGCGGTTTTTCTGGTTTGTCATTCTGAACGCAAGTGAAGAATCTTGTCTTTACAATGCCTTCAAGATCCTTCGCTACGCTCTGGATGACAGAATCTCAGCCTTACAGCGGGTCGACAGGGTCGTCGACCCCTACAACTGTTTGCCCATTGTTAGGCTATTGTTTAACTGTTGTTCTTCTTTCCCCATTTTATCATATCTTCCTCCCTTATGGTACCCGTAATCAATAATAATATAAGAAAAATTATCATTCCAAGCCCAATAGATACAAGTGTTGCAAGCCTGGTAGAAATATAATTCACCAGAGAGATATATACAATTCTAACCATCAAGCCCATAAAACAAGATGCAAGTAAGGGTTTTAAAACTAGGTTTCTTATATCTAGCCTAATCTTCATCCTTTTCACTAGGTATCTTAAGTTTAAACTACCTGCCACACCATAGGCTACAACCGTACTTATGGCAGCACCCTTAATATTTATAAATCTTACTCCTGTCAGGATATAGGTAAGAATAAGTTTAAAGCCTGCCCCAACAAATAAATTAATAACTGGAATCATCTCTTTGCCTAAACCTTGCAATATAGAGGTTGTTACCTGGATTAACATAAGAAATACCAGACCAAATGATAGGTAGGACAATATCTCACCCGCACTATTTATGGTTTCTATGGAGTTTTTGTAATACAGAAGATTAATTATAGGCCTTGATAGAAAAAAAAGTCCAAAGGCGCAAGGAAGACCTATAATAAAGGTAAAGCTTAAGCCCTGATTTACAAGTTGATTAACCCTAGTCTTGTCTCTGACTGCACCTACTTCAGCAAGAGCAGGTAGTAAACTCATGCCAATTGCTAGGGAGAAGACTTGGGGTAGGTTGATCAGGACTTGGGCAAAGCCTTTTAACTGGCCGTATAACTCATTGGCAAACTGCCTACTATAATCTATTGCCACCAGCCTTTTAATAACTATAGAGGCATCTATAGTGTCCATAATGGGTATTATAGAAGCCCCAATGGTTATGGGAATGGAAATCATAAGCAGTTCTTTGACTATATCCTCAGTTGAGCAGGTTCCCCTAAATTTGGATTTACCTATCTCTTCCATCATCTGCTTTTTACTAAATAAAAACAATATAAATATACCTATACTTCCAAGAATAGCACCTGCTGACCCACCAAAAGATGCCCCTCCTGCAGCGATTGGTAATCCATAGTCCAAAAGCAAATAGGTAAGGGATAGTCCCACTATTAGCCTTGTGGTCTGCTCAATTATTTGAGAAATAGCTGTGGGCACCATATCCTGTTTTCCTTGAAAAAAACCCCTAAAGGCGGACATAAATGGTACAAAGAGCAAGGCCGGTCCCAGTGCCATTAGTGAGTAGTAGGCAGAGCTATTGTCCATGTAGTCTACTATTCTTCTTGCACTTACAAGTACAAATAAAAATGAAAGTACTCCAGAAATAGTTAAGCCTAGCAAGGCCACCCTAAAAACCTTATAGGCAGACTTATAGTCCCCCAAGGCCCTTTTTTCTGACACTAGCTTGGCAATGGCCACTGGAAAGCCAGATGTAGATATGGTCAGCAGTAGGATATAGAAGGGATAGGCAGTTTGATAGTAGCCCATACCCTCATCCTTGATAATATTTCCTAGGGGTATCCTATATAGGGCCCCTAAAACCTTCACTATAATTCCAGCAATACTTAAAATGGCTGTTCCCATTAGGAAATTCTTATATTTAGTCATATATACCACCTCAGAATACAAATATTCAATAGCTATCCTTGGTTAAATATATGACTTAGTCAAAAAAAAATACCTACTTGAAAGTAAGTAGGTATTATTGTTCCATTTGCCTTGAAAAAAATCTTGATGCTGTTTCTAAAAGCTTAACCTCCATATCACCCATACTTGTATTTTCTTCCTTTGAAAGTAGGATTATGGACCCAATAGGATCACCATGCATTACTATAGGTACTATTACTTGAGCAGAATATGTGTCTGAGCTTTCATCCTCATACAATATTTTTATAGGAGTATCTTTCCCATTGGTTAAAAAAGTATTTCTTTGCTCAACAACCTTTTCTAAGTCTGGACTAATTCTTTTTTCAAGATATTCTTTTTTAGAGCCCCCAGCAATAGCTATAATACTATCCCTATCAGAAATAATAGCAATATGTTGTATATTGTCATGTAAGGCTTCACAGTATTCAGTCGCAAATTCACTTAACTCCCCTATGGGTGAGTATTTTTTTAATATAACCTGCCCTTCTCTATCAGTAAATATTTCTAAAGGATCCCCTTCACGAATTCTAAGGGTCCTTCTAATCTCTTTTGGAACCACAACCCTGCCTAAATCATCTATTCTTCTTACTATTCCTGTGGCTTTCAAAATTTGACCTCCTCATACATAAGTGTAGTATGATTATTATTCAACTAATAGGAAATTTTTATACATATTCCTAAAAATATCTTATGAAGTTTATGGATTTCTAGTCTTATTAAAATTATCAATAGACTCAATTAAACTTTTTAGTATTTTTATCCTGCCACCCCTAGGGTATAATCTTAGGTGTGGTGTAGATGATAAATCAAATGACAGAGATCTACCATAATCTCTTGATAAAATGTGTATAAGTTCAGCTGATATGGATTCTGCAGAAACCAGGTCTATTTTTAGGTAATCATTTGCTTCACTTATAGCTGTAATCTCATTTTTCCCGCTTAGGGACTTTACATAGGAGATATTCATAAGGTTTTCTACCACCTTTGGAATATCACCAAACCTATCAATCAACTCATCCAACAACTCATCATAGTCATAAGAGTCAGAAATAGCAGCAATTTTTTTATAGACTTCAAGTTTTAAATCTTCATTTTCAATAAAATCCAAGGGTATAAAACCATCTATATTGATATCTATAGAGGTATGAATTTCTTCTATGACTTCTTCACCCTTAAGTCTCCTGATGGCTTCACCTAAAAACTTTACATAGAGATCATAGCCTATGGCCCCTATATGGCCGTGCTGTTCCACTCCCAGAAGGTTTCCAGCTCCACGAATCTCCAAGTCTCTCATAGCTATCTTAAAGCCAGACCCAAATTCAGTAAACTCCTTTATGGCCTTTAGCCTCTTCTCAGCAACCTCAGTTAAAACCTTGTTTTTCTCATAGGTAAAATATCCATAGGCAAGATTACTGGATCTACCAACCCTACCCCTGAGTTGGTAGAGTTGTGATAATCCCATCTTGTCAGCATCATACACAATCATAGTGTTGACATTTGGAATATCTAGGCCAGTCTCTATTATAGTGGTACAAATCAAAACATCATTCTCATGGTTTATAAAATCCAGCATAACCTTCTCTAGCTGCCTTTCCCCCATTTGACCGTGGCCTATGGAAAATCTAGCTTCTGGAACCAGGGCCTTTAATTCCAAGGCAATCTTATCTATGGTCTCCACCCTGTTGTAAACAAAGTAGACCTGGCCACCTCTGGATATTTCCTTAAGTATAGCCTCCCTTACCATCTGGGGATTGTACTCCAAGACATAGGTCTGGATAGGATACCTTTCAGCAGGTGGATCTTCTATAACAGACATATCACGAATCCCTACCAAAGACATATGTAGGGTCCTTGGTATAGGAGTAGCAGTCAGGGTAAGAACATCTACATTTTCCCTTAACAATTTTAACTTTTCCTTATGTTTAACTCCAAACCTTTGCTCCTCATCAATAATCAAAAGCCCTAGATCTTTAAAGGACACATCCTTTGATAGAAGTCTATGGGTGCCTACTACAATATCTACAGTACCAAGTTTTAGGCCGTCTATAATTCTTTCCTGCTCTTTTTGACTCCTAAACCTACTTAGCATACCGGTTTCTATTGGAAACTCACCAAATCTTTCAACCATAGTATTGTAGTGTTGTTGGGCCAAGATAGTAGTAGGCACAAGTATGGCTACCTGCTTACTATCCATAAGAGCTTTAAAGGCTGCCCTTAGGGCCACCTCAGTTTTTCCATAGCCTACATCCCCACATAGGAGCCTATCCATAGGCTTTGTTTTTTCCATATCCTTCTTAATTTCTCCAGATGAAATCACCTGGCCCTCAGTTTCTTCATAGGGGAAGGAATCCTCAAATTGCCTTTGCCATAGAGTATCAGATCCAAAGGCATAGCCACTTAGGTTTTCCCTTTTGGCATATAGGTTAAGCAAGTCTTCAGCCATGTTTTCCACTGCCTTTTTAGCCCTAGACTTGGTCCTCTGCCATTCGCCACTATTTAGTTTGGAAATCCTAGGTTTTATAGTATCTGAACCTACATACTTTTGAATCAAATTCATTTGGTCTATGGGAATATAAAGCTTATCCTCACCCTTGTAGCGAATCATAAGGTAGTCCTTTTTTATCCCCTGTACATCCAGCTGCTCAATACCCTCATATCTTCCAATACCATGGTTTTCATGGACAATATAGGAGCCTATCTCCAGGTCATTTAGGTTAAGGATTTTTTCTCCCTTTTTCCTTTTAGGCTTCCTTAACTTCATTTTCTGGCTTCCAAATATCTCCTTGTCACTGAAAACTATATACTTAAGGTCAGGATACTCAAAACCACTTGAAATACTGGCAGGATTTATAAATATCTGGCCAGATTTGATTTCCCTGTCCCTATCTTTAGAATAGCTACTTAAAATATCAAAACTTTCAAGACTTTCCTTAAGCCCTAGGCCCCTATCTTCAGTACCTGAAAAAATCACAATCTTATAACCCCTATACTGGAGGTGTTTTAAATCCTCAGCTAGAAGGTCAATCTTCTTATGGTAGTTGGTATTTGACTTCAGGGAAAAATTATGGATGGACTTAGGAGGAAAATCCTTGTTGGTTTTTAGCAGATTGTTAAAGCTAATAAGTTTCCTATTCCCCATGGCTTTAAGTAAATCACTATACCCCCAGTGCAAATCAAAATGGCTAGGCATGATTTCGCCTACTTCAAGCAAGTCTGTATACTGAAAGTTCATATTTTCCTGGGACTTCCTGTATGTCAGCCTAATTCTATCTGGATCATCTAGAAGAACTAGGGTCTCATCATCTATAAATTCAAGAAGGCTAGCTAAATATTCCTTGGGTATATAGGGTATAAGCATATTTCTATTTGTAACTGAGTTACCACTCTCCAGTAAATCCAGGTAATTTGAAAACTTTTCCCTAGCCTTTTCATTTCTATTGAAGCCTTCTATGTCTCTCTTTATATTTCTTTTTATTTCATCCCTATACTTATCCAGTATAAGGATTTCTTCAACTGGAGGTATCATAATTCTTTCTAGACTTTCTATAGATCTTTGGCTTAAGTAATCAAAAGTTCTTATAGAATCAACCTCATCATCAAATAACTCTATCCTGTAAGGATAGTTACTGTGGGGAGGAAATATATCCAGGATACCACCCCTTAGGCTAAATTGTCCCACGCCCTCCACCATATGGACCCTTTTGTAGCCTAAAACCACCAAGTCCATCAGGACCTGGTCCAGATCGATTTCTTTACCATAGTCAATATATATAATTGATTCCTTGAAAATCTTCTTACTTACAATCTTATCTGCCATTGCTTCAATAGTAGTAATAATAATTCCTTTTTCATCAGAAATTAGGTTTACTAGGGTAGCTAATCTATTCTTGGAGTTTTCGGTGCTAAAGGCATCCATATCATAAAATATAACTTCTTTTTTTGAAAACAAGTCTACATAACCATGCCCCAAACTAACCATGTCCTCGTATAAGTCATTTGCCTTTTTATTGTTATCTACAATTAAGAGAATTTTCTTATTCAAATGACTATTTAAGGCATAAAGAATATGGCTTAGGTTTTCACTTCCTATCCCATAGGCAGATATAGGGCTTAGACCATCCTTTATATCCTTGATTAAGTCCTTGTAAGCTTTTAAGTTTTTCAGTGAATCGATTAAAAAATCCTTCATATTACCTTCTCCTCAAATACCACAAGCCCAGGTTTATTCCTGGGCCTTGTTTGTCCTATTAATATTATACTTATTCATGGCAGTATTTATGCCATACTGAATTATTGTCTCTACAGACTCTGCAGCGGTTTTTATAGCATCCACCATATAAGGAATTTCTTCCTGGGTAAATTTGCTTAAGACAAAGTCTGCCAGGTCATTATAGTTACCTTTTTCCCCTATACCAATCTTCACCCTGGGGAAGTTTTCATCAATCAAATGATAAATAATTGATTTAAGCCCATTGTGGGACCCAGCACTTCCTTTTGATCTTATGCGAATACTGGCAAAGTCTATATCTATATCATCTACTATGACAATCAAATTTTCTAAAGGAATCTTGTAAAATTGGACTATATCTCTCACACTAACCCCA
>CAZFIO010000010.1:20247-24674 GCA_964519585.1 uncultured Tissierellaceae bacterium | reverse complement strand
TGACTCTATGGTAAAGGCTGCAAATGTTGAGATACTGGACTTTCAGTTTGTAGGATCCGGCTTAGTTTCTGTAACTGTTATAGGCGATGTTGGAGCAGTCAAGGCTGCTGTGGCTAGCGGAGAGTTAAGAGCTGCACAGGTTTCTGAAGTGGTTTCAACCAATGTAGTACCAAGACCTCATGAAGAGGTAGATAAACTATTTGAGGCTCCTGGTGGTGAAAGATTATGACTAACCCACTAGCAAGAGTAATAATGAACACGGTAATTAAAAAGACAGGTGAAGGCAATAAAGTAGACTCCTATAAGAAAGAAATTAATCTTACTAGCAAAGAAGAAGATATCATAACAAGACTTATAAGGGGAGAAAAGGGTGTAGAAGTTGAAAATAAAACTGTGACCCCTATTACTTTAGATGAAGCAGCAAATAGATTAAGAAAATAAATGGGAGGAGGGTTTTAGATGCAGATGGCACTAGGACTTATTGAAGCCTTAGGTTTTACAACAGCGGTAGCTGCACTTGATGCTGCCAGTAAAGCTGCAGAAGTCACTTTGGTTGGCACTGAGAGAATAATAGGTGTTGGTGGAATGGTAGGGGTAAATATACAGATTGCTGGAGAGGTAGCAGCGGTTCGAGCAGCTGTAGATTCAGCGCTTACGGCAGCCAATCGGGTTGGTATAGTCCAATCATCCCATGTGATTCCAAGACCTCATGATGAAGTTGATAAATTAATTGAGAAATTTAAAAATAATTTAAAAAATAATAAAGAGAAGCCTGCTGAGGTAAAAGAAGAAGTTAAAGTAAGAGACGAAGCAAATGACAAAAAAAATACACCTAACCAGGTGAAAAAAGAAGATAAATAGTATATCAAAATTTAAGGAGGAATAAATATGTCACAAGAATATGGTCATGCATTAGGTTTAGTAGAAACTAAAGGTTTAATTGGTTCAATAGAGGCAGCAGATGCTATGGTAAAGGCTGCAAATGTTACCCTTGTAGCCTATGAGAAGATTGGTTTTGGTCTAGTTACTGTTATGGTTAGGGGAGACGTAGGTGCAGTTAAGGCTGCAGTAGACGCTGGTGCTGAAGCTGCTAGAGCTGTTGGAGAACTTCACTCAGTTCACGTAATTCCAAGACCACACATGGAGGTAGAAAGAGTTATATTAAATAAATATCAATAACCCATTGGGGTGAATTAAATGATTAAGAATAAAATTACCTTAAATGTTTTGGCTGACATAAGTAAGAAGATGCACAGGGGAGGATATTTTGTCTCAGAAAACACTACATTAGTCTTACTTAATGGCAGCAATATAGACCTAGATTCTAGGTTAAATGAAATTTCTAAATTGAAAGACTATAATAGTTCTCTTTCCCTAGGTTTTTCCTTCATGGGTGAAGGTATGATAAATAGGGGGAAAATAATAGAATTATTAGAACCCAGAGAAATTTATGGCGAAGAAGATATATTTAAGCTGGAAAAGATTGTTGAGGAAAATCCAAGTCTTGTGGTGCCCAATATAACCATAAATACCCTGTCAAAGGTAGCCTTGGGCATAATTGATAGTTTTGCCTCTACCCTTATTTGGACCTATCTATATATGGGGAAAAGTGTATACTTAGACTTTAGTTCAGTAAGGAATTACCTAAACAAAGAAACAAAGAACCAAGCAATTATAAAGTTAAGGGAAAAACACATAAAGACCCTTTTAGATATGGGTGTCATAGAGCTGGTAGAAGGAGAATATCTTAATAAGCTGGTGGAAGAAAAAGCATTAGTTAAAGACACAAATAATATAGATTTATTAAAGGATAGTAAAACTGCTAGAAATTTAAATTCTAAGGACCTAATAACAGAGAGTGACATGAGGAAGTTAGAAAGGGAATCAATTCTCAATTTACCAGTAGGGACTATTATCACTCCTTTAGCCAGGGATAAGGCAAGGGAAAAAAGAATAAAAATAGAATTCAAATGATGGGGGGCGAACATTTTGTTTATGGGTAGAGTAATAGGCACAGTTGTAGCGACAAGAAAAGATGAAAAACTTACAGGTTCAAAATTAATGATTACCCAACCATTAAATGTAAAGCTAGAACCCATAGGTGAGGCAATTGTAGCTGTAGATACAGTAGGTGCTGGTATAGGAGAACTAGTATTTTACAGTAGGGGTACTGCAGCCAGAATTGCTGCTAGAAAGATGGATGCTCCAATTGACGCAGCAATAGTGGGGATTATAGACCTGATAGACTTACCCTGATATGGGTTAAAGTAAAGATAGACCTGAAAAAGAGAGGTGACAAGGAAATTGGATACAAAATATATGAAAATGGCCATGGAATATAGAAATATGGTAGATGTTCTAATGGGAGATAAGGATTTTGCAGATACAGTTCTTTATAATGCTCAAATAATCAATGTACTAACCAGGGAAATTTATCCTGGTGATATTGCTATAAAATCTGGATATATTGTTCTAGTAGGAGATTGTAAAGATTTAATAGGGCCTGAAACTATGGTTATAGATATGGAGAAGAAATATCTATCACCAGGCTTTATAGATTCACATATGCACTTTGAATCTTCCATGCTAACTATAACAGAATTTTCAAGATTATCTATACCCTCGGGAACTACAACACTAGTTGCAGACCCTCATGAAATAGGGAATGCCCTAGGGCCTCTAGGTATGACAGCCATGGCAGATGAAATTGATAGTGTTCCAAACAAGGTATATTTAGTAGTTCCATCCCTTACTCCTGATTGTCCAAGTTTGGAAACTGCAGGGGTAGATATAGATTCTAGGGATATGGAGGAACTTTTAAACTATAAACATATAATTGGTATTGGGGAGCTTCAAGGATTCTCCAACGTTAAGCATGTATATAGGAATACTCCTGAAATAATTACTGATTTAATCACATCATCAGTTTATGCCAGATCAAAGGGTATGGTGGTAGATGGTAATGCCCCTGAGCTTTTTGGTAATGAATTGGCTGCCCATATAATAACCACTGGAGGAGAATGTTCCTGCCACGAAACCACAACCAAGGCAGAGGCTGTAGAAAAACTTCGTCAGGGTGTATATCTATTTATGAGGGAAGGATCTACACAGAAAAATATGGCTGAATGTATAAGGGCTGTCACTGAAGAAAATATGGATTCTAGAAGGTGTATACTAGCAACAGATGATATGGTTGCAGCAGATTTGGAAACTTTAGGCCATATGAATGAAATAGTAAAGAGGACCATTAAAGAAGGGGTAGACCCAGTAGAAGCCATACAAATGGTTACCATTAATCCAGCTACTTATTTTGGACTAGACAATGTAGGTATATTGGCACCTGGTAAGGCAGCTGATATAGCTGTTATATCAGATTTAAACAATATGATAGTAGATGGGGTATTCATAGATGGTAGACTAGTTGCAAATAAGAGGGAATTACTAATAGATTTACCAAAATACACCTATCCAGATGAGGTTAAAAACTCAGTAAAAATTCAACCTATATCTGATAAGGATTTAGAGGTTACTGCTGAGGGTTCTTCAGCCAGGATAAGGTATCTTGAAGTTATTCAGGATCAAAACCTAACTGGTAAAGGCGAAGAAACTTTAAGGGTTCAAAATGGGGTTGTTCAGGCTGATACAAACCTGGATGTAATCCATATAGCTTGTGTTGAAAGATATGGCAGGACAGGAAATATAGGCAAGGCCTTTGTTAAGGGGTTTGGTATGACTGATGGAGCCTTTGCTGAATCTGTAGGCCATGATACCCACAATATTATGGTAGCAGGGACCAATATCCGTGATATGACCCTAGCTGTAAACCAGGTTATTGAAATGGGTGGAGGCCTGGCAGTAGTCAATAGGGGAAGGGTCATGGGTGAAATGAGGCTACCAGTAGGTGGTCTAATTACTGATGAACTTGATGGTCACGAAGTAAGTGAAAAAATTGAAGAATTAGAAAACATGGTTGTTAAGGACCTAGGCTGTAAAATCCACTCACCCTTTATGCATCTATCCTTCTTAGCCTTATCTACATCACCTGTATGGAAGATAACTGATAAGGGGCTTATAGATGTAAACAACTTTAAAATTTTATCACCTGTAGTAGAATAGGGAGTATATAAAGTTACTTTATATAAAGAGCAATTATTTAAGTGAGAATGATTTGGATGAAAGGAGGATAGGAGGCAATAAAAATAAAATATTAAATAAGGGAGGATTCATATGTCTAATAAGTCAGCAGTTAATGATGGTTTTTTTGAAAAGCAATTCAAGCTAAAAGAACATGGAACTGACACTAGGACAGAAATTATAGCAGGTTTTACAACCTTTATGACCATGGCCTATATTCTAATAGTTAATCCACTTATCCTAAGTGATTCTGGAATGGACTTTGGTGGAGTATTTACAGCTACAGCGATATC
>CAZFIO010000010.1:0-20237 GCA_964519585.1 uncultured Tissierellaceae bacterium | reverse complement strand
CAACATTTCTAATGGCCTTTATGGCTAACTATCCCTTTGCTTTAGCTCCAGGTATGGGACTAAATGCCTTCTTTACTTATTCAGTAGTTTTTGGAATGGGATATAGCTGGCAATTTGCAATTACAGCAGTTCTTATAGAAGGTATAATATTTATAGCATTATCCTTCTTCGAGGTAAGAGAAGCTATTTTCAACTCAATACCAATGAACTTAAAGAAAGCAGTATCAGTAGGTATAGGACTATTTATAGCCCTAATAGGTTTTTCCAATGCTGGAATTGTAGTAAATGAGGAAGCTGCAGGAACTATAATAGGCCTTGGAAAACTAGCAGCACCAGAAGCCTTGCTAGCCCTAATTGGTTTAATAATTACAGGATTCTTACTAGCTAAGAAGGTAAAAGGTGGACTCTTCTATGGTATTGTTATTACTACAATAATAGGATTACCACTAGGAGTTACAGTCCTTCCAGAAGGTGGAATTGCAGGCTTTATATCAGCACCTCCATCTCTAAAAGATGTTGCCTTCCAATTTGAATGGCAGCACGTGTTTACACTAGATATGCTTATAGTAGTCTTCACCTTCCTATTTGTAGATATTTTCGATACTATAGGAACCTTAATAGGTGTATCATCAAAGGCTGGATTCTTAGATGAAAATGATCAACTACCTAAGGTTAAGCAAGCCCTATTAGCAGATGCTGTTGGTACAACAGTAGGAGCATGTTTAGGTACTTCCACAGTAACTACCTTTGTTGAGTCAGCTGCAGGTGTTGCTGAAGGTGGAAGAACAGGTCTTACTTCCCTTACAACCGGATTATTATTTGTACTTGCATTAGTATTTTCACCATTTTTCCTAATGATTCCTGGAGCAGCTACTGCACCAGCCCTTATCTTAGTTGGATTATTCATGATGAGTCCAATTAAAGATATTGATTTAGATGACTTTACAGAAGCTATACCAGCCTTTTTAACAATTGTAATGATGCCATTTGGATATTCTATAGCTCAAGGTATAGTATTTGGTATGGTTTCCTATGTATTGCTAAAAGTATTAACAGGAAAATCAAAAGATGTTTCTGTGATAATGTATGTTTTAGCAATAATATTTGTCCTAAAGGAAGTTTTAGAAGCCGTAATGGGCTAAAAGCTTTTATGTAAAAATAAATACCGCCTTCGTAGGGAGGCGGTATTTTTTAAACAAATACTAGGCTCTGGATGAATACAATAAGACAAGGACTGTATATCAATGAGTTTCAACAAAAGTTATCCTTAGTGCACCGATATGCGCTTTTGTTCCAATTAGAAAACAAGAGGTGTAAATATGAGTGTTGAAAAGGTTTTTAATCCAAAAAGCAAAATTGAAGTTTTGTATACATTGAATGAATATAAAGGTGATGCCAAGCTAATAGCAGGTGGAACCGATATTGTAATATCTCTAAGAAACAAAATAATCCAGCCTAAGGTCCTAATAGATATCTCTCATCTTGAAGAATTAAAAGAAATAAAAGAAAATGCTGGTGTGTTTGAAATAGGCGGTGCTGTAACTTTTACACAAATAGTAGATTCTGACTTATTTAAGGGAAACTTGTATGGACTAAATAAGTCGGCTAGGGAAGTAGGTTCGCCCCAGATTAGAAACAAGGGAACCCTAGGGGGAAACATAGCCAATGGATCTTCCGCCGCAGATATAGTACCACCCTTGATTGCTTTAGATGCAAGTATTGTTTTAGAAAGTAAAAAGGGTCAAAGAGAAATAAAACTAGTAGATTATTATGAAGACCCAGTTAGGGTTGGTGACGATGAATTAATAAGCAAGATATATTTTTATAAGCCTAAGGAGAACCAAGTCCTATCTTTTTCAAAACTGGGATTAAGAAAGGCCTTAGCCATATCTAGGTTAACCATATCAGCTCTCCTTGAATTAGATGATGAGGATGAAATAAAGACCCTTAGACTAGCAAGTGGAGCCTTAGCTAGATTTCCAATGAGGGAAAAAGAAGTTGAAGATTTCTTTCTAGGAAAAAAGTTATGTGAGGAAAATATTGAAAAAGCCATATTAGTATTCCAAGAAAGTTTAGATAGAAGATTAGATGGAAGGTCAACATTACCCTATAAGCGGATTGCAGTAGAAAGAATGCTTAGGGAGGCCTTGGAAGAAGGGAAGAACTTTTCACATAGGGTGGTGAAAGCATGAAAACTATAAAATTTACAGTCAATGAGAAAGGTTATGAAGTTGAAATAGATGAAAATATGAGGCTTCTAGATGTTCTTAGGGATAAGCTGGGTTTGATAGGGACTAAAGAAGGTTGCGGAGAAGGTGAATGTGGGGCCTGCACCATAATTATGGATGGGGAGACGGTAAACTCCTGCCTAGTAATGGGATTTCAAGCCAACGGATCCAATATAACTACCATAGAGGGTCTTGAAAAGAATGGTGAACTACATCCTGTTCAAAAAGCCTATATAGAGACTGGGGCTGTACAATGTGGTTTTTGCATACCAGGTATGGTTTTATCCACCAAGGCCTTGCTAGATAAAAATCCTAATCCAAATGATGTAGAAATCAGGGAAGGTATATCTGGAAACCTTTGTAGATGTACAGGATACAATAAAATGCTTGAAGCAACTAAAATTGCAAAAAAATATATGGAGGGGGAAGAATAATGGATTTAAAAGTTGTAGGTAAAAACATTATTAGAGTTGATGCTGAATCAAAGGTTACTGGAAAAGCATTATATCCCCAAGACATATATATGGAAAATATGGCCTATGGCAAAACATATAGGTCTACCAAAGCCCATGCCTATATAAGGGTGGATGTATCAGAAGCGGAAAGTATTCCTGGAGTATTAAAGGTCTTTACCCATAAGGATATACCGGGGAAAAACAAGCATGGGGCAGTTTTAAAAGATCATGAAACCTTTGCCAGCAAAAAAGTAATAAGGATAGGGGAACCTATAGCCTTTATAGTAGCTGAAACAGAAAAACTATGTGAAGAAGCCCATAAAATGATTAAGGTTGACTATGATGAAATCCCAGCAGTCTTCGACCCTCTTGAGGCAATGAAGGATGATGCCCCAAAAGTACATGGGGATACAAATATTATTTCCCATTACAAGCTAAGGCATGGCGATATAGAAGAAGGCAAGAAAAAGTCCAAGTATATAGTAGAGAACACCTATTATGTGCCTATGGTTGAGCATATATTTCTGCAACCAGAAGCAGGTTTAGGATATCTTGAAGAAGATGGGACTGTAGTTGTTGCAGTAGCAACCCAATACCCACATTATGACAGGGAAGAAGTGGCTATAAACTTAGGACTACCAGAAGATAAGGTAAAAATTATAAATACAAATGTTGGTGGAGCTTTTGGAGCAAGGGAAGATATCATGCCCCAAATACACCTAGGTCTTGCAGCCTATCTACTAAAAAGACCAGTTAAGGTCATATATAGTAGGGAAGAGTCCATAGAAGCTCATACAAAAAGGCACTCCATGACTATGAAGTATAAAACCGGGGCTGATGAAAATGGATATTTGCAATATATGGAGGCGGAAATAATCGGAGACTCTGGTGCCCATTGTTCTTGGGCAATAAACGTTCTAAGAAAGGCTGGAGTCCATGCAACTGGACCTTATGTGATACCCCATGTGATGGTTGATGCTATATCAGTATATACAAATAACCCCTTTACTGGAGCCATGAGAGGTTTTGGTGCTACCCAGGTTCCTATAGCCTATGAACAACAAATGGATATATTGGCTGAAAAACTAGGCCTATCTCCCATTGAATTCAGGATGAAGAATATAATGAAAAAAGGATCCATAACAGCAACGGGCCAAGTTTTAATCGATAGTGTGCCATTGGAT
The DNA here is from genome assembly GCA_964519585.1 of uncultured Tissierellaceae bacterium. Taxonomy (GTDB): domain Bacteria; phylum Bacillota; class Clostridia; order Tissierellales; family Tissierellaceae; genus CAZFIO01. The sequence continues at coordinate 16,370 of CAZFIO010000010.1, read as the reverse complement.
AAATGTTTAGAGGCGGTAGATGAAAACTTCCAGTTTTCAAAACGATGGAAGGAGGAGAGCTAATGAAAAAGCGTGGAATAGGATTAGGATTATCATACTATGGAACAGGTTATGGTAACGGTTTCCCTGATATATCAAGAGCTTGGGTTAAACTTCTTCCAGAGGGTAGAATAGCTGTCCATTCAGGTGTAACAGAGGTTGGTCAAGGGGCAAAAACTGCCATGAAGCAAATAGCTGCTGAAGTCCTAGGATTAACCATAGATAAGATTCAGTTAATAAATGAAGATACTTCAAGGATGCCAGATTCAGGAACAGCAGCGGCTACAAGACAAACCTACAATACAGGTAATGCAATCAAAATAGCCTGTGAAAACATGAGGGACCTTTTATTTGAAAAGGCCAAGGAGGAATTAAAGCTTAACTCTACTTCAGCCCTAGTTCTGGAGGACGGAGAGGTTGTTCTAAGCTTTTTCCCAGCCAAAAGAATAGCTCTTGCTAAATTATCTGAACTCTACAAGGATGAAAATAAATTAGAAGTGGAAGCAGAATTTGTTGCTCAAACTACAGAGATGGACCCAGAGACTGGGCAAGGGGCTCCATACTGGCCCTATACCTTCAATGCCTGCGCTGTAGAAGTGGAAGTTGACACAGTTACCGGCAAGGTAGAACTATTAAAGGCTAGTTTTGCTCAAGATGCTGGTAGGGCAGTTAATCCACACCTTTTGGAAGGTCAGATGGATGGGGGCTTTGCCATGGGACTAGGCTATGCCTTGTTTGAAGACTTAAAGATTGAAGATGGGCTTATTAAAAACAATAAGTTTTCAAAATACCTTATTCCAACAGCCTTAGACATGATAGACATAGATAATATTATAATCGAAGACCCAGAGGGCACAGCACCCTATGGCGCAAAGGGAATTGGTGAGCCAGTAATTATTCCAATAGCCCCTGCAATTTTAAATGCAATATATGATGCTACAAAGGTTAGAGTAAGCGCCCTACCAGCAACACCAGAAAAACTAAGAAAAATATTGGATGATGCAAAGAAGGAGTGATGCCATGCTAGAACAAATAAAAATAGCCAGGGGAGAAAAAAAGGCACCCCTTGTCTTTAAAAATGCAAATATAGTAAATGTCTTTACCCATGAGATAATATTTGGAGATGTGGCGATATACAAGGGAAGAATTGTAGGTATTGGAGAGTATGAGGGCCAAGAGGAAGTTAATATAGACAATAAATTTCTTGCACCTAGTTTTATAGATGGGCATGTCCATATTGAATCCTCTATGGTGAGTCCAGGACAATTTGCCAAAGGAATAGTTCCCAGGGGTGTCACTACTATAATCGCAGACCCTCATGAAATAGCAAATGTTACAGGTATTGAAGGTATAAAATATATACTAGACTCAAGTCAAGATATGCCCTTGGATGTTTATGTAATGCTACCTAGTAGTGTTCCAGCTACACCTTTCGAAAATGCTGGTGCAGTTTTGGAAGCTGAAGATTTAGAAAGTCTAAAAAATCATCCTAGAGTATTAGGCCTAGGTGAGATGATGAACTACCATGGAGTTATAAATGCTGACAAAAAGGTTGTAGATAAGTTGGAGTTTTTTCAGGATATGATTATAGATGGCCATGGACCCCTTATAGATGATAAGGACCTAAATGCCTATGTTGCTGCAGGTATTGTAACAGAGCATGAATGTTCTACCCTGGAAGAGATGGTAGAAAGACTAAGACTAGGAATGTATATTCATATTCGAGAGGGTTCTGCAGCTAGAAACCTAGATGTTTTAATTGAAGGTGTAAATAAGGGTAATGTTAGTAGGTGTATTTTCTGTACAGATGATAAACATCCATCTGACTTGCTTAATGATGGGTCTATAGACCATAATATTAGGCTAGCCATAAGGAAGGGTCTCAGTCCCATTGACTGCATAAAGATGGCATCCTTGAATGCAGCCCAGTGCTATGGACTTAGGTGGAAGGGTGCCATAGCCCCAAATTATATAGCAGATATGGTTGTAATAGATAATTTTGAAGACTTTAATATATTAGAAGTTTATAAGGAAGGTAAGCTAGTAGGAAAGGACAATAATCCAGTATTTACATTAGAAGAAGACGACAGTTCTTCTATGATGGATACAGTAAATATCAAGGAAGTAAAAAAAGAGGACCTAGAAATAAAACTTGACTCAAAGAGGGCCAATGTTATTCAATTACTTCCTCATTCTTTGATTACCAAAAGAGTTGAAAGAGACCTTAAGCTAAAGGATGGTGTATTTGAACCACAAAACAATATCCTTAAGGCTGTAGTGGTTGAAAGACATAAAAGGACTGGGAATATAGGATTGGGATTAGTTGAGGGTTTTGGTTTGGAAAATGGAGCTGTAGCCTCCACTGTTGCCCATGATTCACACAATCTAATTGTCATAGGTGATAATGATGAAGACATACTTTTAGCTATAGATGAACTGGAGAAAATAGGTGGCGGAATCACCTTGGTTTCAAAGGGGCAGGTTCTTGATAGTCTGCCATTGGAAATAGCTGGCATTATGAGTAAAGAACCCTTAGATCAAGTTAATGTCAAACTAAATTCCATGTTAGAAACTGCTTATAACAAGCTAAAGATTTCCAGGAACTATGAACCTTTTATGACCCTGGCTTTTATAGCCCTACCAGTAATCCCAGACATAAAACTAACTGATATGGGTCTCTTTGATGTAATAAACTTTAAGTTTTTGGACTTAGAAATTTAAGATTAAATAAATATAACAAGGGGGATAAAGATGACAAAACAGTATGTTTTAGCAGTTCCAAACTTTTCTGACGGTAGAAGACAAGAAGTGATAGAAGCTATTACTGGAGAAATAAAGGGAAGAGAAGGAGTAACTCTGGTTAGCGTAGAACCTGAACATGACTTCAATCGTACAGTTGTTACTATTCTAGGAGAACCTGAACCTCTTAAGGCAGCCTTATTGGATATGGCAGCAAAATCCTATGAGCTGATAGATATGAGAGACCAATCAGGAACCCATCCAAGAATAGGTGGTCAGGATACCATACCCCTATTTCCATTTTCCAATATAAGTTTAGAAGAAACTGCTAAGATAGCGGAAGAAATAGGTAATAAATTATATGAAAAATACCAAGTTCCAATATACTTTGCTGGAGAAAATGCAAAAACTGAAGAAAAGAAGAGCATATCATTTATTAGAAAGGGTCAATATGAAGGTCTCAAAGCCTTATTGGAAGATAAAGACCACCCAGAATATGAAAGCAGGAAGCCAGACTTGTCTACAGATGGAAAACTATCAGATAAGTATGGGGCAACAATAGTTTCTGCTGACATGGAAGGCTTAACAGCTTATAATGTTTTCCTAGCAACTGAAGACCTTAATATAGCAAAAGAAATAGCTAAGGCGGTAAGAGGTCCTTCAGGTGGTTTTTCAACCGTAAGAGCTGTAGGAATTAAGTTCCCTGAAAGAGAAGGGACAGTAGTTTCTATGAATATGTTTGATTGTGGGCAAACGCCACTTTATAGGACATATGAGTTGGTAAAACAAGAAGCTAGTAAATATGGTATTCCTGTAACTGGATCAGAGCTTGTAGGACCTGTAAAATTGGATTATCTATTAAACAATTTAAATTTCTACCTTGGACTTCAAGGACTAAGAAAAGATCAGATTTTAGAAACCCATCTAATGAGGTAATAACCTTTTCATTCTAAATCCAAGTGGGGAATTTTGCTTGTAGGGGGGAAGTAAGATTCCCTCACCTTGGACGATGGGATATGATTTAAAAAAGGAGTAGCCATGAAAGATATTAGTTTAGAATATAAATTTCGAATTTTAATTAAGGGAGAAAAGATATTTGGCCAGGGTCCCTGTAGACTTTTAGAAAGAGTAGAAGAACTAGGCAGCTTAAAAAGGGCCTGCGAAAGTTTAAATATGTCCTACAGCAAGGGTTGGAAAATAATAAATAAGGCAGAAAAAGCCTTAGGATATAAGCTTCTTCAATCTCAAGTAGGTGGGATTGAAGGAGGAGGGTCACATTTAACCCAAGAAGCGAAAAAAATAATTAAATCCTATAGGGCATTTGAAGTGGAATCAAGGGAAAGTTTGGAAAACATATTTATAAAGTATTTTAAGAATTTTTAATTTTTGCAGGCGTTATATTTTTACGAACATATCGATACGGAGGACTTTATGAAGGAGTTTAAAATAAATAAGAAAAATTACATAAAATACTTTTTTCTTTTACTAGTCTTTATCTTTCTAGTATCTTTTAGGATAGGAAGGTATCCAGTTCCTATCAAACTCTTGTTTAGAGTAATAGGATCAAGGTTTTTACCAGTCTCCAGAAATTGGGACTCTACCATTGAGACTGTAATCTTCCAAATAAGGATGCCTAGAATTATAGCATCAGTTTTTGTAGGAGCCAGTCTTTCCCTTGCAGGTGCTGTATACCAAGGTGTCTTTAAAAACCCCTTGGTATCCCCTGATATACTGGGGGTTTCATCTGGTGCTGGATTTGGAGCTGCTCTAGGTATCTTATTATCATTTAACAAGATAGGTATACAGCTTTCAGCCTTTAGCTTTGGTATTTTATCGGTCCTCTTGGTTTATTATTTTTCTAGCAAAATAAAAGAAAGTCCAATCCTATCCTTGCTTATAGTTGGTGTACTTATTGGATCAGCATTTACCTCCTTAACCTCCCTAATTAAGTATATGGCAGATTCAAACAATAAACTGCCTACAATTAGTTTTTGGCTTATGGGAGGCCTATCAGATCTAGTTATGAGAGACCTAGAAAAAATATGGATACCAATTATTTTTGGAATATTACCCCTATATTTGCTTAGGTGGAGGATTAATATCTTGTCACTGGATGAAGATGAGGCAAAAACCTTGGGACTAGATACTAGGAAGCTAAGGCTAGTAATTATTGTTTCTTCTACCTTAATAACGGCCTTTGCAGTATCTATTTCAGGCTTAGTAGGATGGGTAGGTCTATTAATTCCCCATTTAGCAAGACAGATTGTTGGGCCGGATTATGAAGTCCTGTTACCCACCAGTATGCTTCTTGGGGCATCATACCTGCTTGCTATAGACAATATATCAAGGGCTATAACTAGTGTAGAAATACCATTGGGAATAATGACCTCTCTTATAGGGGTTCCCATATTTTTACTTATACTATTAAATAAAAGACCAGGTTAGGGGTGAGAAAGATATTAAGAATTGAAAGTTTGGATTGTGGTTATAAAAATATAATAGTAAAAGATATATCTTTTACTGGAGAGGAAGGAGATATAATTTGTATCTTGGGGTCAAATGGATCAGGAAAATCAACTCTGATAAAAACTTTAGCAGGTTTACTGGTCCCCCATAAGGGGCAAGTAATGGTTAATAATGAAAATATAAGATCCTGGTCTTGGCAAAAACGGGCAAAAAATATAGCCTATATACCTCAGTACTTTAACTCTACCTTCCAATTTACTGGACTAGATATTGTTGTAATGGGGAGAACTTCATACCTTAGACTTGGTCTTGCTCCAAAAGAAAGTGATTATGAAATTGCAAAAAAAGCAATGGAAAGGCTTAATATAAGTCACCTGCAGGACAGGATTTATTCCAGTATGAGTGGGGGTGAGAGGCAACTGGTAAAGATAGCCCAGGCCCTAGCTCAGGAAGCCAAGATTTTGCTTATGGACGAACCAACAAACAATTTGGACTTTGGAAATCAAATCACCATGTTGAACTACTTAAAAGAACTATCTGAAATGGGCATCTTAATCATTATGGCTACCCACTTTCCTGACCAGGCCCTAAGCTATGGTACAAAAGCCTTATTAGTCAGCCAGGGAGAGGGAAAACTTGTTATAAATCCTAGAGAAAACATTGTAGAAGAAGATTTAGAGAAACTATATGATTTACAAATTAAAATATTGGATTATCATATAAACAATGAAAATAGAAAAGTATGTGTTCCTTTTTAAAAATAGGAGGTTTTTTAATGAATAAAAAATATATTAGTATAATTTTTCTTGTGATCTTATCTTTAATATTAGTAAGTTGCAATAGTCAGGGTGGGGAAGGCTTAACAAATGAAAGTGATGGGTTAATAGAGATTACTGACATGGCAGATAGACAGCATAAAATTCCTGAGAAAATTAATAAGATTATGTCCACTGATTCTGTTGGGACAATTATAATTTATACAATTAATCCGGATAAAATGGTAGGCTGGAACTATGATTTAAAAGAGGGGGAAAAACAATATATAGATGAGAAGTATCATGATTTACCTAACCTAGGAGGGGCAGGGAAAAGCCCTCTAAACCATGAGGAATTATTGAAAATTGACCCAGACATATTGGTAGCAGTAGGGGAAATAGACAAGGTAAATATAGAAAAAATGGATGATCTACAAGAAAAACTAAATAAACCAGTAATAATGCTAGAATCGGATATGAATATGCTAGCTGAAACCTATGAATTTCTAGGCCAAATAATGGGGGAGGAAAGTGCTAAGGATCTAGCTAAATATTGCAGGGAGACAATGGACAATATTGGGAAAGGTGCAAAAACGATAAAAGAGGAGGACAGAGTAACCTTATACTATGCTGAAGGGCCAAATGGACTTGAAACAGAGCCTTCAAATTCTTGGCATGGCCAGGTTATAGACCTAATAGGTGGTAAAAATGTTGCTGAAGTTGAAATAAATAAGGATACAGGAAAGTCCGAAATAAACCTAGAACAATTAATCTTATGGAATCCAGACCTGATAATTTCATGGGCAGATGAAAGAGGGGGTTATTACTCGGGAATCTTGGAAGATGAGTCATGGAAAGATATAAGTGCTGTAAAAAACAAGAAGGTATATGAAATCCCCAATAGACCCTTTAATTGGTTTGATAGGCCACCTTCTGTAAACAGAGTTTTAGGTATCAGATGGCTAGGAAATCTACTTTATCCAGAAATATACAAGTATGATATAAGGGAAGAGGTAAAAGAATTTTATGAGATGTTTTATCATTACACCTTATCTGACCAAGAGATAGATGAATTATTGGATAGGTCTATATAGGAATAAAATATTTCTTTTGCATAAAATTTTGTTATTGAAATATACATAATGGGTATAGTACAATAGATGATATTTCAAGAAGAGCAAAAGAAAGGTAGAGAAATGAAGATTACAAAAGTTGGTATGAGGACAATAAAAACAGTTATTGCTGTAATATTGACGCTAATTGTAGGAGAAATGTTAAATATTAGAAGCCCTTTGGTTGGAAGCTTTGCAGCCATAATGACCATGGAATCCTCTATATCAGAGTCCTTTTCCACTGGTATAAATAGGATGTATGGCACTATGTTAGGGGGAATTGTGGCCCTGATAGCAATATATATAAACCCTGGTAATTATTTTGTATTAGGTCTGGGCTTAGTTGCTATTATAAATATATGCAACTTCTTCTCATGGGAAAAGGCAGCTAGAATATCTATGGTGGTTTTCCTAATTATTCTTTTGGATTATAAGGATGGCGACGGCTTATCCTATATCATGAATAGGACCCTTGACACCCTTATAGGTGTGGTTATAGGAACAGCAACAAATTATTTTATTAGGCCACCAGATATGGAAAAAAAGATTATGACAACAATTGGGTCAATGTCAAAAAATACAAAGACTTCCTTGGAAAGGCTTATATGGAGAAATGATTTTGAGGATTTTGAAGGGCTAAGGGAGGATATTAGAAAGTTAACAATTGATTACAAAACCTTTAAAGAAGACTTGAGATTTCATATAAAGAAGTCGGATAATAGCAAGCAGTACCTTGATGTATTTGATTCCTTTGAAAGGATACAGAGCCATTTTAGTGTCATTCAAAACATAAAGGAATCTCCTAGAATTGATGAAAATAATAGAAAGATAATCAAGGAATACTTAAAAAAAGAAGTTCCAGAAGATGATAGGGGTAGTCTAGATGAATTGGATGTGATTTATAATTATCATCTAAAAAGAATAATTGAAAAGCTACAAAATATAGAAGATATAATTAACAAGGCCCATAAATCCATATAGGAAATATGAGCCTTGCTATATATAAAATCAAAATTTAAGGGCTAATTTGTTCTCAATTTAATACTAACATAGTGTGAAATATATATCAATTGTTTTTATTAAATTAATATATGTGATACTATTAGGAGTAGAAACTAACTAAGGAAAGGGGATGAGTCCTTGATGATCAAGGCAAATATTAAGGATAAAGGAATTTTTACCTTTGAAAAGGGAATCAGTTTGATGGAAATAACCAAAGACATATTTAAAGATGATTATAGGGAGTACTTAGGTGCAAGGATTAACAATCAGATTCATAATTTATATAAAACAATCGAGGAAGATACAAGTATAGAGCTATTAGACAAGTATAGTGTTGATGGCTATAGGATATATGCAAAAACAATAACTGCAATATTTATAGCGGCTTGTAAGGACCTCTATGGAAATATGGGAGTAAAAATCAACCACTTTTTGGGGCCGGGTCTTTATGTAGAATTGATTGACAATACTATAAAGTTTACTGAGTTAAAAGAAATAGAAGATAAAATGAAGGAGATAATCCAAGCAGATTATCCAATACTTAGGCAAAGGTACTCTAGGGAAGAGGCCTTTAAGATGTTTGAGGAAAGAGGCTATTATGAAAAAATAAGATTATTCAAGACTATAGGTGTAGAAGAAATTGATGTTTACAAAATCAACAATCATATAGATTCATTTCATGGATATTTAGCTCCATCTACATCATATATAGAAGAGTTTAAATTAAAATATTATTATCCTGGTGCCTTAATTTTATTTCCTTCCAGAAGAAATAACTATGATATGAATATTTTTAAGGAGCAAAAAAAGCTAGGTAAAATATTTGAAGAGTCTAGCCGTTGGTTGGAAATTTTAGACTTGGCCTTTGTTGGGTCCTTAAATGAAAAAATACAATCCGGCAACATATCAGAAATTATAAAAATTTCAGAGGCCCTACATGAAAAGAAAATAGCACAATTCGCTGATCAAATATGTGGAGACCCAGATAATAAAATAATATTGATTTCGGGACCTTCATCATCTGGCAAAACAACTTTTGCACAAAGATTAGCCATACAATTAAAGGTCAATGGGAAAAGGCCAATTGCCATATCTTTAGATGATTACTTTGTAGACAGGGATAAAACCCCCTTAAATCCTGATGGGACTCCAGACTTTGAAGCCCTAGAAGCTGTTGATCTAGACAGACTTAACTATGACTTGCTTAAGCTAGTTGAGGGACAGACTATTGAACTTCCAAGATATAACTTTTTAACAGGCAAGGGAGAAATGTCAGGGAAGTTTATAAGGGTTGATGAAAACCATCCAATAATTATAGAAGGGATACATGGCCTAAATCCAGAATTAACCAGGGAGATTCCTGAAAAGAATAAATTCAAAATATATATTTCAGCCCTAACCCAGTTAAACTTAGATGCCCACAATCGTATTTCCACAACTGATATAAGGTTAATTAGACGGATGGTTCGGGATGTGAAATATAGGGGCAATGACCCAGTAAGGACCTTTGACTTATGGGCAGGTGTAAGAAGGGGAGAAGAAAAGAATATTTTCCCATATCAAGAGGATGCTGATGATATTTTAAATACATCTTTAGTTTATGAGATGTCAGTTTTGAAGAAATATATTGCCCCCTTACTGGAGGAAATAGATAGTTCAAGTAAATATTACAGTGAATCTAGAAAACTCCTGAGATTTTTAGAATACTTTGTAGATATAGAAGATGAAAGTGCAATACCTACTAATTCGATTTTAAGGGAATTTATAGGGGGAGCTTCTTTTGATGTACATTAAAAGGATAGTTGAACAATAGGGGAACAATGGTTAAACAATGGTGAAACTATTGACAAACAATAGTCAAGCAATGGTCTAGCTGTAGTCTAGCATTGTTTACTTAAGATATACTTTGGGGTTTAATTAGGGGCTAGCTTTGCTGGCCCTTTTAGTGTGTATAAGGAGAATATAACGATAGTCAAACAATTGTTCTACGTGTGTAGGGAAGGGTCTCCGTACCCTTCCAAACCTTTAAAAGACTAGGGTGTGGAAGGACACAGAGGTCCTTCCCTACAAACGTGGTACTATATATTTGGAGAGAATGGTTTTCATGCCACCCCACTGGGTTAACTTTTTCTACTGCGATTAACCTTTTTTACACCCCAAACCTACAAGATTATTTTCTTAGAAAAGAGACACATGTGAGAGATTTGTGTTAGCATCCCAATAAGAGAAAAAATCGTCACATCCTCACTGTTTGAGTGAAGCGAAGCGGAACGAGTTTGAGGATGTATTTTTTATCGTTTGGTGATGATAACCAAATCTTGAACCTAGTGGAACGTTCTAAAAAATAATCTTGCTGATAGCAAAGTTTTTAATATATTTAGTTGCACATCTTTCCCCAAATGTTCATCAACCTTATTCAAGATTCATAACCGTCCCAAATCTCTGCCTATATAGAAAACAAACCCTCTATAACCCCTAAATCCAACGCCTCATAATCATCAATAACCAAATCTGCCATAGACAGGTCCTGGTTGCCTGAATTGGGGTTCCTATATCCTATACACTTCATACCTGCAGCCTTTGCGGCTAAGACTCCATTCTTTGCATCTTCAATTACTAAACATTTCCCTGCTGGTATATTTATAATCTCAGCTGATTTAAGAAAAATCTCAGGATCAGGCTTACCTTTTTCTATATCATCACCACTTATAGAAAAACTCAAATACTTATCCAAACTAAAAGTTTTAATTATAGTGTCTACCGATTTCCTATTATTAGAAGAGGCCAAGCCCATGGTGTAGCCTTGAGAATAAAGGTCAGTTACTAATTTATCAAAACCTTTCACCAAGGGAACCCTATGGATTTCCTCAATAAATCTTTCCTTCTTAAGGTCCATCATTTCTCCAATACTATATTCCAAATTAAATTTTTCTTTAAAGACAGACCACATATGGTAATCTGTAGTTCCTACTAGGGTGGTGTGAAAATCTTCATCAAAAATCCCACCCAATTCCTCCAAAAGTTTTCTTTCAACCTGAAAATGCAAGGGCTCACTATCAATAATTACCCCATCCATATCAAATATTATAGCCTTCAAATCTTTACCTCCTAAGTTATACTAAATTACATACATCATATCATATAATTTAAATTAGGCTAAAATATATAAGATTATAAATTATATTTCTAGCTAAAAAGTTGATTATATAGATAAATTGGGTAAAAATAATTTATAGACATATGTCGCTAAATAAGAAAACTATGGGAGTGGTTAAATGGATTATATGAAAAGATACAAGGAATGGTTGGAAAGTGATTATTTTGATGAAGAAACAAAAGAAGAATTAAGAGAGTTAAGTGATACAGAAGAAATTGAGGATAGATTTTACACAGATCTAAAGTTTGGAACCGCAGGACTTAGGGGGAAAATTGGTGCAGGTACAAATAGGATGAATAAGTATACAGTGGCCCTTACTACCCAAGGGTTAGCACAAACTATAAAAAATAAGGGTCAGGAAGCTATGGACAGGGGTGTCGCCATAGCCTATGATGTAAGAAAGTTTTCTGATAAATTTGCAGAAATATCAGCAAGAGTTTTGGCTGCCAATGGAGTAAAGACTTATTTGTTTGATGATATTCGCACAACTCCACTTTTGTCATTTACTGTTAGAAAACTTAATACCATATCAGGAATTGTAGTTACAGCCAGCCACAACCCTAGGGATTATAATGGCTATAAAGTCTACTGGGAGGAAGGTTCACAAATACTAGATGATATTGGTGATGAAATTTTAGAAGAAATATCTTCTATAGAAAACTTTGAAAATATCAAGATGATGGACCTAGAAGAAGCTTTGGACAAAGGACTAGTTGAGTATATTGGCAAAGAAATTGATGATGAATATAACTCCATAAGGCTTAGCCAGGCCATCAATGAAAATATAGATAAGGATATAAAGATTGTATATTCACCTTTAAATGGGACAGGAAATAAGCCAGTAAGAAGAATTTTAAAAGATAGGGGGTTTTCAAATGTTTTTGTTGTTCCTGAACAAGAAAACCCAGATCCAAATTTTACAACTGCAGAATATCCTAATCCTGAAGACCCAAAAGCATTTGAATATTCTATAGCATTAGGAAAGAAGAAGGGTGCAGATATTTTAGTGGCTACAGACCCAGATTGTGATAGGGTAGCTATAATGGTAAATGATTCAAATGGTGAATATGTATTTTTAAACGGGAATAAAATAGGAGCTCTTTTAACTAATTATATACTGACATCTAGATATAACAATGGAACACTTTCAAGAGGAAGTGCCATAGTAAAGAGTATTGTGACTGGAGATTTAAGCAAGGCTATAGCAGATAAGTACGGTGTTGAGACCTTTGAAACCTTAACAGGATTTAAATATATATGTGAACTACCAAATACATGGGATAAGACAAAAGAGTATGATTTTATATTTGGTTATGAGGAGAGTATTGGTTATACCTATGGTGATTTAGTAAGGGATAAGGATGCCATAGTATCCACTATGTTAATCGCTGAGATGGCAGGCTACTATAAGAAACAGGGCAAGAGTTTATTGGATGTTTTAGAAGATATTTATAAGGAGTTTGGTTACTATAGAGAAAGACTGATTTCAATTGTTTTAGAAGGAATAGAGGGCAGTAGAAGAATTGAAAGAAAAATGGAAGATTTCAGGAAAAACCCATTAGAAGAAATAGAAGGTTTAAAACTATCTAAAACTATAGACTACCTTTATGATGAAACAGGAAATTCTAAAAGCAATGTTTTAAAATACTACCTAGAAGATGGGTCCTGGTATACTGTAAGACCTTCAGGTACTGAGCCAAAGATAAAACTATATATATATTCAAAAGCTGAAACTTGGGAGAAGGCAGGGAAAATAATAGAATCAATAGAGAAAGCCTTCCATGAAAAAATGGATAGGGTAAAATAATCTAAGTTTTCAGGAAAACTTATTGACTTAAAAATTCATTATGCTATTATTAAATGTAATGAATACAAATTTATAACTAATACACTTAAGGAGGAGGATTTATGGCTAATGAGGTAAATGCTGGATGTACAAGGCCTACCATAGTTAGGTCAGAAGAACCAGTAGTTGAAAATGAAGAGAAGGTAGTTGAAAAAAAGGAGGAACAAAGAATGATTAAAGTTGGCAAACCTGCACCACTATTCACAGCTCCTGCCTATCATAAGGGAGAGTTTACTAGTGTAAGTCTAGAAGATTATAAGGGAAAATGGGTATTATTATGCTTCTATCCAGGAGACTTTACTTTTGTCTGAGCTACTGAAATTTCAGCAGTTGCTGAAAAGTATCCAGAGCTTCAAGAATTAGGCGTAGAAGTTATTTCTGTAAGTGTAGATTCACATTTTGTTCATAAGGTTTGGAATGATGTAGAGCTTTCCAAAATGGTAGAGGGTGGAATTCCATATGCTATGGCATCAGATCAAGATGGTTCCATAGGAAAAATGTATGGAATATATGATGAAGATAGTGGAGTTGAAACCAGGGGTAGATTTATCATAGACCCAGATGGTGTAGTGCAAGGATACGAAGTCTTGACCCCACCGGTAGGAAGAAATGTTTCCGAAAGTATAAGACAAGTTAAAGCCTTCCAACTTGTTAGAAAAACTGGCGGTGGAGAAGTTACACCTTCAGGTTGGAAACCAGGTAAGAAAACACTTAAACCAGGAATTGATCTTGTAGGTAGGGTTTGGGAAGAGTGGGAAGTTAAAGAAGCTTTTGAAGATTAAGAGATAAATAAAAATATCCTAGAAAGATCTAGGATATTTTTTTATATATTTATTATTTTAATAAGGATTTTACAAACCATATATTTTTGCTATAGTTTGCAACATAATCTTCAAACATAGCTACAGTTTCAAAGTCTCCTTCTTCATCAGCAGTATTTCTGATTTCAACTGCTAGATTTTTCATAAGCTCTAAATCATTCTTAACTTCTTCTAGTGATTCTTTTGCTGTGAAGTCTTTAGCCTTTATTTCTTCAATTGATGAATTCTCTAAATACTCTGCTATAGTTGACAAGGGCATAACATCCTTCATTTTCAATAGTTCTGCCACTTCATCAAACTCCTCAAATAATTTATCATAAGCCTCCTCAGTAAAATCATGAATCTTAAAGAAATGCTCACCTACTACATTCCAATGGATGTTGTGGAATTTTACATTTAGGACAGCTAGATTTGATAAATACTTTTGCAATAAATTAAAATGTTTCATTAAACATCCTCCTCTTGTATAATTGTAATTACTAGTGTTTCCTTTTTCTATGATTATATTATATAATAAAATACAGGAAACAAAAAGGCACAAATATGTTCCTAGGAGGTAGAAAATGAAAAGTAATGTTTATAATGGTTTTCAAATTGTTCATGATTTAATAAAGCTAAGATGGGTACCAGAGATATTGAAGTCTATTGATTTGGGGAATAAACAATATACTGAAATTTTAAATAGTATACCATATATGAGTCATACAGAATTAAACAGAAAATTAGTAATACTTCTAGAAAGGGATGTAATCGAAAAAACCATAATTGATAATAATACCTTTTATACCTTGCAAGACTTTGGAAAAGATTTAATTCATACCTTTTATCATTTGGAGGACTTGGAAAAAAAGTACTTTAAATTACCACATGTAAATTAAGTCAAACTATTTGATTGCTTGTAAATATTTTTTATTACTTATGAAGGATATTTATTAACCCTGGAGGTAGGAAAATGATTAGTGGAATAATTATGGCTTCAGGATTTTCAAAAAGAATGGGTGAAAATAAATTATTGATGAACTTTAAGGGTAAGAAGCTAATAGAGTATGTTATAAAGGCAAATTTACAATCGAAAATTGATGAAATTCTCCTTATCTATAGAGATGAAAATATTAGAAATATTGGATTATCCTATGGAATCAAAACAATTTATAATGATATGGCAAATTTAGGCCAGTCCCAAAGTATAATTAAGGGGGTAAAAAATGCTTCAGGAGAATCCTATATGTTTTTTCCTGGAGACCAACCCTTTATAACTAAGGACCTAATAGATTTACTAATAAATGAGCACTTAAAAGATAGGGGAAAGATTACCATACCCTATTTTAAAGATAAGAGATATACCCCCACAATATTTCCCAAAGCCTTTAGGGAAGAATTATTAAAAATCCAAGGAGATAGGGGTGGCAGGGAAATAATAGAAAGAAATCCAGGAAAAGTTCAAAGAATCCATGTAGATAATGAATATATATTAGCAGATTTTGATACTCTAGATGATTTTAATTATTGGTCTAGGACATAAGTTAGAAAACTATGCTATAATATTTAGAGTATTGAAATCATAAGAAAGTGTATTAGGAGAGTGCAAAATGGAAGAATCCCATAGTAAAAGTAGTATAAGAGAAGAAATAATCAGGATTGCAGGTCCTGTCTTTATAGAGGTTCTACTGGGTACCTTGTTTGGTATGGTGGATATGATAATGCTGGGCAACTTTGGTGATGATGCAGCTTCAGCAGCGGGAATAGCTGCAGTAGGTGTCACAAACCAGCTAGTTCTTATTGGCCTATCCCTGGTTCAATCCTTAAATATTGGCGCCACAGCTATGGTAGCAAGATACATAGGGGCCAAAAGAGAAGGCAGAATCGAATCTGTTGTGAAACATATAATTATTTTAACTCAAGTGTTACTGGTAGTGCCCCTTTTGATTATAGGGCTAGGATTTTCTTCACAGACCATGAAATTCTTAGGTGCACACCAAGATACTATGGAGATTGGGATGTCATATTTTAGGGTTATTCTTTTAGGATTTATCTTCCAGGCCTTTAACTTCTCAATCTTTGCCTCCATGAGAGGTGCAGGAGATACAAAAACCCCTATGAAGATAAATATATTTGTAAATCTTCTAAATGTGTTTGGGAATGCAGTTTTAATATATGGCTTATTTGGTGTCCCTTCATTTGGTGTAACTGGGGCTGCCATATCTACAAGCCTGTCCCATGTAATAGCCAGTCTGATTTTGCTTAAATATATATTTAAAAAAGATAGTAGTATCTCTATAAACTTAGGTCACAAATTTAAATTTGACAAGGACATTGTATATAATCTAATAAAAATAGGTGTGCCAGCCTCCTTGGAACAAATGGCCATGAGGTTGGGTATGGTGTTTTTCCTAAAGGTAATATCTACCCTAGGTACAGTTGCCTATGCTACCC
>CAZFIO010000009.1:0-24930 GCA_964519585.1 uncultured Tissierellaceae bacterium | reverse complement strand
GCAGTTATATCTGGTGTAGATAAGCTTACAGGTGCAAAAGTTTTGGCAAAAGACCTAAGAGGTGGGGCAGCCTTGGTCCTTGGGGGCCTTGTGGCAGAAGGAACTACAGAGATACAGGGCCTAGACCACATAGATAGAGGATATGACAATTTCCATACGAACCTTAAAAATCTAGGAGCTGACATAAGAAGAACAGAACTATAGCTTACTTATAAGACATCAGTGGAGTGATAAATTTGGATAAAAGAAAAAGATTAAAGAAAAGAAATAGAAGGAGGAAAAGCTTATTTAATGCTATTTTATTAATAGGACTTTCTTCTTTATTCATTTACTTTTTGTTGAATTCAAGTTTATTTGAAATAAAACTAATAAAGGTTACAGGCAACAGGGTATTAGGCAAGGATGAAATCATAGGAATTACAAAAATATATAAAGGTGAAAACATATTCCGAATCAAAGCCTCATCCCTTGAAAAAGATCTACTGAAAGAGGCTTATATTAAGGAGGCTGAAATTAAAAGGAGTCTACCAAATATTATTACAATTGGGATAAGAGAAAGGGAGGAGAAAATCCAAGTTAAATATATTTCATCCTTTATAATTACAGATATAGATGGGGTTGTCTTGGACCACAGAGAGGAAATAAATGAAGACATGTTATTTGTTAGGGGTATAGATGCTATAGATACTAATATAGGGTCAAACATTTTTATAAATTTTGAAAATCAGGAAATAAAGGATTTTTTCACTAGTGGTGAAAGTTTAGGTTTGCTTATAGATGTCCAAGAAATAAATATGGAATCTACAGATAATATTACAATTAGATTAAATAATGGTTTAGATATTGATTTTGGGCCTATAGATAATGTAAAATATAAATTAAGTTTAATAAGTGAAGTAATAAAAGATAATTCAAACCAAAATAAGAAACTTAAAAGAATAATTATGAACAAGGGAACACATCCGATTTTGGTTCTAGATGAATAGGGAGGGATAAAATGAAAAGCAAGAAAGAATTAATAGTATTAGTAATGGTATCTATATTTTTAGGAATTATTTTATCCATCCAATTAAAGACAGTTAACAGGACTATTGGGGAGGGAGTTCTACCAAATCAAAGAGCCCAGCAGCTTGCATCTGAGCTTAAAAAGGTACAGGAAGAAAAGGATGCCTATGAAAAGATAGTGGCAGAATTAGAATCAAAGATTGAACAATATGAAAAAGGTGAAATAGATAAAAACATCTACGCCGAAAACTTATACAAGGATACAGTTAAGTATAGAATGTTATCTGGTTATTTGGATCTAACTGGTGATGGAATTGTCCTAGAGATTCAAGATCCACATGAGGACTTGCAGTTTGGAGAAGGCTTTACCATGCTGGATGACCTAGATGTAATATTACAAATTGTCAGTATTTTAAATGCCTCTGGAGCAGAGGCTATTTCAATAAATGATTTAAGGTGGACGGCATATACTGAGGTTGTACCAGCAGGAAACCATATAGTTATAAATGGAGTATCTACTAATTCCCCTATTATTATTAAGGCTATAGGAAATCCAAGTATTCTTGAATCAGCCCTAATGCTTAAAGGTGGTATAGTATGGAGACTTAGAAGATACAATTATATAGTGCATTTAGAGCAAGAAAAGGATATACTTATACCTAAATACAAAAAGATTAGGGAATTTAAGTACGCTATACCAAATGAGAGCTAATTATAAAAATGCGAGTGATTATTATGAGAATTAAAATTGAAGATTTAGCCATTGGCCTTGCTAGCCTTTTAATAGGAATTATTATATCAATTTTGATGAAAACAAATTTAGAATTATACACCCCCATAACCCTAAGGTCAATTCAAAATACAAAAAATGAAATTACAGCTATAAATGATGAAATTGAAGACCTAAAAGAAATGATTAACCAAAAAAAGGATACCTTGGAGGTTTTTAAAAACATATCTAGGGGGGAAGAAAGTATTATTGATATTCTAATAAAAGAAAATGAAGACAATCGATTAAGATCTGGCCATATTCCTTTGGAAGGTCCAGGTATTGTTATAAAAATGTTTGATAACCCTGAAGATACAATTGTTGGTTTTGATATAAATGATGATATAATACATGATGTAGATATTTTAAATATATTAAATGACCTGAGAATTGCAGGAGCAGAAGCCATAAGTATTAATGGTGAAAGAGTCCTATCTACTTCTGAGATAGAATGTGCCGGCCCAGTTATAAAAATAAACCGGGAAATTCTAGGAGCCCCTTTTATAATAAGGGCTATAGGTGATCCTAAACAATTATACGCTTCTGTCAGTGCACCTGGGACCTATGGAGAACTTTTAAGTGTAGTCTATCAATTAGGCTTTGAGCCAAAAGTTGAGGACAGGGTCTATATCCCAGCCTATAGCAAAGATTTTTATTTTCAATATGCAAAACCTCAGGGAGAAGGTGATATATAATGTTTCTTGCACTTATAGGGATTCTAGTAGGAACTGTTATAGGTTTTCTTTTACCCTATACTTACAACACCACTTATTCCTTATATATAACAGTAGCTATTTTAGCCTCATTGGACTCTGTTTTTGGAGGGGTAAGGGCTAATTTAGAAAATAAATTTGATATAAAAGTTTTTCTTTCTGGTTTTTTTGGAAATGCAATTTTAGCAGCATTTTTAGCCTATGTAGGCGATAAATTAGGTGTACCACTTTATTATGCTGCTATATTTACATTTGGCAATCGCTTATTTGATAACTTTGCCTCCATAAGAAGAATCTTATTAAAGATTTAACCAAGGAAGATTTAAATGAAAAACATACACATAATTTAGGACAAGGGGGATTAAATATGATTGATTTTGATGTTGATGTTGAACAATTTGCAAAGATTAAAGTTATAGGAGTGGGTGGGGGAGGAAACAATGCAATTAATCGAATGATAGATCATGGGGTTAGGGGAGTAGACTTTATTGCTTTTAATACGGACAAGCAGGCCCTGTATGCATCCAAAGCTGAACTAAAAATACAATTAGGAGAAAAACTTACAAAGGGTTTAGGAGCTGGTGCCAACCCTGAAATAGGGGAGAAGGCAGCTGAAGAAAACAGAAATGAAATCATGGAATCTATCAATGGTGCAGATATGATATTTATTACTGCAGGTATGGGTGGAGGAACTGGTACAGGAGCTGCTCCAATTGTAGCTGAAATTGCAAAGGAACTTGGAATACTTACTGTAGGGGTAGTTACAAAACCCTTTACTTTTGAAGGAAGGAAAAGACAACAACAGGCAGAAAAGGGAATAGAAAGCCTTAGAAATAAGGTTGATACACTTGTAACTATACCCAATGACAAACTACTACAAATGGCAGAAAAGAAAACTCCTATGTCAGAAGCCTTTCTTATGGCAGATGAAGTTTTAAGACAGGGAATTCAAGGTATATCTGATTTAATTTCTGTTCCCAACTTAATCAATCTGGACTTTTCAGATGTTAAGACAATAATGGAAAACAAGGGAATAGCCCATATGGGTATAGGGCAGGCCGGTGGAGACAACAGGGCTTCTGAAGCAGCAAAGCTAGCCATTAAAAGCCCCTTACTAGAAACATCAATTGATGGGGCCAGATCAGTACTTTTAAACATAACGGGTGGAGAAGACTTAGGCATGCTGGAGGTTAATGAAGCAGCTGATTTAATAATGCAGTCTGTAGATAAGGATGCAAATATAATTTTTGGAGCAGGTATTGATAGTAACATGAATAATGAGATTAAAATCACTGTAATAGCTACCGGTTTCGATGATAGTAATTTCAAAAAGATCATGGGTAAGACTGCTAGTGGTGAATACGATTTAAATAATAGTTTTGAGGATTTAGATATACCAATATTTTTAAGAAGAAAAGACAAAAGTGAATAAAAACTTGTAGATAAACGTATCTTTTTTGGGAGATACGTTTTTTTTATTAGCTATAATAAGACAAAGTTATTTAAGCTTTTAATTTATAATATACATAATTTATCAAAGCTATGAATATAATTTAAGGATAATAGGATGAGGAGGAAATTCTTGTATATTGTTTTGGAATATTATTTACTTGAAAACTTTATAATTAATTTTTTTATCCTGTTGATTACAAAATATATAAGCAAAACAAATATTAAGACAATCAGGATTATTATAGGGAGCCTTATTGGCACCAGCTATTCTCTAGTATTATTTTATCCTCCACTTTTATTTATTACCTCTTATCCCATGAAATTATTATTTTCAATTATTATAGTAAAGCTTATATATAGGGCCAAGGATATTAAGAGCTTTACTCAACAATTACTTTGTTTTTATATAGTATCATTTGTTATGGCTGGAATTATAACAAGCCTATCCTGGGATAGAAAAATTTCATTTATAATAATTGAAGGTAAAGCAAAATTCGCAAACGCATTTCAAGCCAAATACTTAGGCCTAGGAGTATTATTAGCTGGAATCATAATATATAGAGTTTTCACTTATAATTATAAAATAAACCTGAGAGATAAGTATATATATGATGTTGATATTTGTTTGAATCAAGAAATGGTAAGTTTAAAGGCTCTAGTAGATACAGGGAATTTACTTCTTGAACCACTAAGTAAAAAGCCTGTTTTTATTGTTGAATACAAAATTCTTAGGGACTTGTTACCTGCAAACTTACAAGAAATATACCATAGTAAAACTGATAGTGACTATTTGCTTATTCAAGACAAGTGGGAAAAGTTAAATGAGGGCATGGAATTTAGGATTATACCTTTTAAATCCCTAGGAAGCAAGGGTCAAATAATACTTGGCTTCAAACCTGATTATGTAAAAATATATGCAAATGATGGAGAAATCATTAGGGATAATTTAGTAATTGGAATTTATAATGGGAATTTGGTTACTGACAGGGGTTACAGGGGTTTATTGAGTCATGAATTAATGATAGGGGGAAATAATGTTGAAAAAGCTAAAGTTTAGATTTAATATTTTAATCTATAAACTTCTTAAGAAATTTGATTTTTTAGATAGGATTGATTATATTGGTACAGGTGAGGTACTACCATCTCCCCTTAAGGCAGATGAAGAAGCTTATTATTTACAGAATTTAAAAAATGATAGCTCAGTTAAAAGTATCTTAATTGAAAGAAATTTACGTCTGGTGGTCTATATAGCAAGAAAGTTTGAAAACACAAACATAGCAATAGAAGACCTGATTTCCATTGGTACAATTGGTTTAATTAAGGCTGTTAATACCTTTGATACAGATAAACAAATAAAACTTGCCACCTATGCTTCCAAATGTATAGAAAATGAAATATTAATGTATCTAAGAAAAACCAGTAAGATTAAAAATGAGATATCCTTGGATGAGCCTTTAAATATTGACTGGGACGGTAATGAATTATTATTATCTGATATTTTAGGTACTGATGGAGATATTATATATAAGTATATAGAGGATGAGGTTGATAAGTCTTTATTAAAAGAGGCTATAGACAAACTTTCCAATAGGGAAAAAACTATAGTGGAATTAAGGTATGGTTTATCCAATGGAATTGAAAAAACACAAAAAGAAGTGGCTGACCTTTTGGGAATATCTCAATCCTATATATCTAGGCTAGAAAAAAGAATAATAAAACGCCTGCAAAAAGAAATGGGGCGACTAGTGTAAAACATTATTGATTCCTAATAATGTTTTTTTTTGGATTTTTATTCTTAACTATAAATGAATAAAAACACTCCATAGGGCAATAATTTATTTGAAAGGGGCAAAACTCATGAGAGGATTGAGGTAAATGTATGGAGCCAAGGTAGAAATTTGCGGGGTAGATACAGCAAAATTACCGGTATTGACAAATGATGAGATGCAGAAATTATTTATCAAAATTAAAGAAGGAGATTTACAGGCTAGAGAAGATTTTATTCAG
Organism: uncultured Tissierellaceae bacterium; assembly: GCA_964519585.1. Classification (GTDB taxonomy): domain Bacteria; phylum Bacillota; class Clostridia; order Tissierellales; family Tissierellaceae; genus CAZFIO01. The sequence goes on along the minus strand of CAZFIO010000009.1, from coordinate 18,984 downwards.
GGGAATTTAAGGCTTGTTTTAAGTATAATACAAAGATTTAATAGGAGAGGAGAACCTGTTGATGACTTATTCCAGGTAGGTTGTATAGGGTTAATAAAAGCTATAGATAACTTTGATTTGAGTCACAATGTAAGATTTTCCACCTATGCTGTTCCTATGATAATTGGAGAAATTCGGCGTTATCTTAGGGATAATAATCCCATAAGAGTCAGCAGGTCACTAAGGGATATAGCCTATAGGGCCTTGCAAGCAAGAGATCAACTAATATATAAAAACTCTAAAGAACCAACTATTATTGAAATTGCACAGGTATTAGACCTACCAAAAGAGGAAGTAGTCTTTGCTTTGGAGGCTATACAGGAGCCTGTTTCTTTATTTGAACCTATATTTCATGATAGTGGAGATCCTATATTTGTAATGGATCAAGTAAAGGATGATAAGGAAGAAGTTGAAAGTTGGGTAAATGAAATTTCTTTAAATGAAGCTTTAGAAAAATTAAACAAAAGGGAGAAAAACATACTGAGCCTAAGATTTTTTGAGGGAAAAACTCAAATGGAGGTGGCTGAAGAAATTGGTATATCACAAGCCCAAGTTTCAAGACTAGAGAAAAACGCCCTAAGGCAAATGAGAAAGCATATATAAATTACCTGTAATATATAAGCTTATTTTAAATATAATTACAATAAGCTTATATATAAAGGGGTGAAACTATGGTTAGTATATCCGATATTAAGATGAAAGAGCTAATAGACATAACAAGTGGGGAACGACTTGGCTATATTTACGATTTTGAGATAGATGTTGAAAAGGGAATTATAAATGCAATGATAGTACCAGGAAATGTAAAGGGTTTCAATTTTTTTTCAAAGCCTAATGATTTAATTATAAATTGGGAAGATATTGTGATAGTGGGCCAGGATACTATTTTAATAGATTTAAAATAAACCCATTAGACAAGAGCATCCTAATATATTATAATTAAAGAAAATGAGGTGAGTTCATGAAATGTCCATTTTGCCAGTTTATGGAATCCAAGGTTCTTGATTCTAGGCCTACTGATGAGGGACAGGCCATCAGAAGGAGAAGAGAGTGTATTCAATGTGGTAAAAGATTTACTACTTATGAAAAAATAGAAGAAATCCCTATAATTGTAGTTAAGAAGGATGGTAACAGGCAAAGTTTTGATAGGAATAAGTTATTAAATGGAATAATTAAATCCTGCGAAAAAAGACCTGTATCAATAAATACAATTGATAATTTAGTTCATAGTATTGAAAAGACCCTATCTAACTCTTTGGAAAAAGAAATTACATCAGAAGAAATAGGTGAAATGGTTATGAATGGGCTAAAGGAAATAGATGAGGTTGCCTATGTTAGGTTTGCTTCTGTATATAGGCAATTTAAAGACCTTAACTCCTTTATGGATGAGTTAAAAACTATCTTAGATGAGGGTAGTAATCAAGGTTAGTTAAGTTTTTGAAAGTTTTCTATTTGCAAAATTATTTGCCTAGCATTTAATTTTGCATTCTTTTTGCTTATAAAATTATCAAGCAAATTTTATAACGAGAGGTTGAAGATTTACAAGGGACCCTAATTTATAAACTATAATAATAGAGATATAAATATGATACATTTATAAAAAGGTGATAAGATGGATTTATTTACAATGTCAATGGAAGACAATTTAAAAAGAAATGCACCCTTAGCTGATAGGATGAGGCCAGAATCCTTGGATGACTTTGTTGGACAAGATCACTTGGTTGGGGAAAACAAATTCCTCAAAAGATCTATCAAGGCAGATAGACTAACATCTATGATTTTTTATGGGCCACCAGGTACAGGTAAAACAACCTTGGCTATGATAATTGCCAATACCACAAATATGAGATTTGAAAAGCTATCTGCAGTAACTTCTGGAGTTAAGGATATCAGGGAGGTTATTCATAGGGCAGAGGAAAGTTTAAAATTGCATAATAAAAGAACCATATTATTTATAGACGAAATCCATAGATTCAACAAGGCGCAACAGGATGCCTTGCTTCCCTTTGTTGAAAGGGGAATTATTATATTAATAGGTGCAACTACGGAAAACCCATATTTTGAGGTAAACAAGGCCCTTCTTTCAAGGACCATGGTTATAAATTTAGAATCTCTTAAAAGACAAGACTTATTGAAACTTGTTCATATGGCCTTAGAAGACAAAAACAGAGGCTTAGGTAATTTCCAAGTAGACATAAGCAATGAAGCTGTAGACTATCTTATAACAATTGCTGAAGGAGATGGGAGATTGGTATTAAACTCTCTAGAAATAGGAGTCCTATCCACCCCTGAAAACAATAAAGGTATAAAAGTAATTGATTTAGATACTATAAAAGAATCAATCATGATAAAGACAGCTAGGTATGATAAGGGTGGAAATGAGCATTATGATACTATTTCTGCCTTTATAAAGAGCATGAGAGGCTCTGATCCAGATGCCAGCTTATACTGGTTGGCAAAAATGATAAATGCAGGGGAAGACCCTAGATTTATTGCTAGGAGAATTATTATAGCTGCTGCAGAGGATGTAGGAAATGCAGATCCTAATGCTCTAATTCTTGCCAATGCAGCCTTTAATGGGCTAATAAATATTGGGATGCCTGAAGCAAGGATTTTACTATCCCAAGCTGCCCTATATGTGGCTACAGCACCTAAGAGCAATGCTGCTTGTGTGGGAATTGATAGGGCTTTAGATGATATAAGGACCATGGAGGTTGGAGATATACCCAAACATTTAAAGGATTCCCATTATCAAGGGGCCCAAAAGTTAGGGTATGGGATAGACTACAAATATCCCCATGACTATGAAGGGAATTATGTAAAGCAAACCTACCTACCACTAGGAATGGAGGAAAAAACCTACTATAAGCCTACAAGCAATGGTTATGAAAAGGAAATAAAAACAAGGCTGAAAAAATTACAGGAAAAAAAATTGCTTGATTAATTATTTCTTCTTTGCTATAATTACTCATAGTAAAAACCTAGAAGAGAACTAGTAAGCCAATAATTATTTTAAGAGAGCCTCTGTCTGGTGAAAAGTGGCAATAATTATGACTGAACTTATCTTGGAGTTGTTAAGGAAAACTTAACCGGCTGATACCGTTACATCTTTGAGTGGATAGAAATATCAACAAGAGTGGTACCGCGAACTAACCCTTCGTCTCTTTATTGAGATGAGGGTTTTTTTAATTATATGAGGAGGAAGACAAATGAGAGAGTATAGACCAAATGAAATTGAAAAAAAATGGCAGGATATATGGGATGAGAGACAAGCTTTCAAGGCATCTAACCAATCTGACAAACCTAAATTCTATGCCTTGGTAGAGTTCCCCTACCCTTCTGGAGATGGTTTACATGTGGGCCATCCTAGACCCTACACAGCCTTGGACATAGTTTCAAGAAAGAGAAGACTAGACGGATACAATGTTTTATTCCCTATGGGTTGGGATGCTTTTGGCCTACCAACAGAAAACTATGCTATACAACATAAAATACACCCAGAAGAGGTTACAAAAAGGAATGTAGCTAGATTTAAAAAACAACTTAAGTCTATAGGCTTCTCCTTTGATTGGTCAAGGGAGGTTAATACTACTGATCCAAATTACTACAAGTGGACCCAGTGGATTTTTCTAAAGTTATTTGAAGAAGGTTTGGCCTACAAACAAGAAATGCCTATTAATTGGTGTACATCCTGTAAGATAGGATTGGCCAACGAGGAGGTAGTGCAGGGATCTTGTGAAAGATGTGGTGGTGAAGTTGTAAGGAAGGTTAAAAACCAATGGATGCTAAAAATCACTGAATATGCAGATAGGCTAATCGACGACCTGGATCAGGTAGACTATATAAACAGAGTAAAAACCCAACAAGTAAACTGGATTGGAAGGTCTGAAGGTGCAGAAGTAGATTTTCAAATATCTGGCCATGATGAAAAGATCAGGGTTTTTACTACTAGACCAGATACCCTATTTGGATCCACCTATATGGTTATAGCAGCAGAACATCCCTTAATAGAAAAATATAAAGACGAAATTATCAACCTAGATGAAATAAAAGCCTACCAAAATGATGTAGGCAAAAAGTCTGATTTTGAAAGAACAGAGCTATCTACAGATAAAACTGGAGTAGAAATTAAGGGAATTAAGGCTATAAATCCAGTTAATAATAAGGAAATCCCAATTTGGATATCTGACTATGTTCTTATGAACTATGGTACAGGAGCGATTATGGCAGTTCCGGCACATGATAGTCGGGATTGGGAGTTTGCAAAAAAGTTTAATCTACCTATTGTAGAAGTAATTAAGGGTGGAAACATAGATGAAGAAGCCTTTGAAAGCATAGAAGATGGGATAGTAGTAAATTCTGACTTTATAAATGGTATGAAGGCACAAGAAGCCAAGGATTATATGATTAAATGGCTAGAAGAAAACAAACTTGGTGAAGGAAAAATCAACTTTAAACTTAGAGACTGGGTATATTCTAGGCAAAGATACTGGGGTGAACCAATTCCTCTAGTTCACTGTCATGAGTGTGGTTGGGTTCCAGTTCCAGAAGACCAACTACCAGTAGAGTTACCAGAAGTTGAAAACTATGAACCAACAGATACAGGAGAGTCCCCCTTGGCCAAAATTACAGACTGGATATCTACCAGCTGTCCAAAATGTGGAGGCCCTGCTGAAAGGGAAACTGACACCATGCCTAACTGGGCTGGATCATCCTGGTACTTCTTAAGGTATATAGACCCTAATAACGATGATGAATTTGCCGGCAGGGAGTATTTAGACTATTGGTTGCCAATAGATTGGTATAATGGTGGAATGGAGCATACAACCCTTCACCTATTATACTCAAGGTTCTGGCATAAGTTTTTATATGATATAGGTATGGTATCTACACCTGAACCCTATGCCAAGAGAACCTCCCATGGTATGATCCTAGGTGCAAACAATGAAAAAATGTCTAAATCCAGAGGAAATGTTATAAACCCTGATGATATTGTTAATGAGTTTGGAGCGGACACCCTAAGGACCTATGAAATGTTTATAGGGGACTTTGAAAAATCAGCCCCTTGGTCAGAAAATGGAGTAAGAGGTTGTAGGAGATACTTAGAAAGAGTATGGAAGCTTCAAGATATTCTTGTAGACGGGGAAGAATACACCAAGGAGCTGGAAACTAGCATTCACAAGACCATAAAGAAGGTAACAGAGGATTTTGAAACCCTTAAATTTAACACAGGCATAGCAACACTTATGTCCCTATTAAATGAATTTAACGACCTTGGTAAAGTAAGTAAAAAGGATATAGAGACTTATTTAATCCTACTAAACCCAGTTGCTCCACATATTACTGAAGAAATCTGGACAAATTTAGGGCTAGATGGATACCTACATGAATCTAGCTGGCCAAAATTTGATGAGGAAAAGACTAAAGATGATATTATCCAAATGCCTATTCAGATAAATGGAAGGGTCAGGGCTACTATAGAAGTTAGAGCTGATGACTCCCAGGAAAACATTAAGCTAAAGGCCCTTGAAGATGATAATATTTTACGATTTTTGGAGGGTAAAACTATAGTTAAAGAAATCTATGTAAAGAATAAAATTTACAATATTGTTGTAAAATAGGATGACTTATGAAATAATAGTACTGTTGAAAAACAACAGTACTATTATTTATAGGGAGGTAAAAATGAAAAAGATTAAAATTGTAACAGATAGCACAAGCTATATATCGAAAGAATATGTTGAGAAGGAAAATATTTCTGTAGTTCCCCTAAATTATATATTTGGTGGTGAAACATACAAGGAAGGCTTTAAGGGAGAATTTGATGATTTCTTTAGAAGATTGGAAAGTACAGATTTATTTCCAACAACATCCCAACCAGCCGTTGGAGACTTTTATCAAGTTTTTGATGATGCCTTAAAAGAATATGATGAGATAGTGGTAATTCTTATATCTTCTAAATTAAGTGGCACCTATAATAGTGCAGTATTAGCAAGGGAATTATTAGAGGAAAGAAGAATTAGCATTATTGATAGCAATACTTCTGCTTCCAATTTAAGATATTTGGTTGAAGATGCGGTTGAAATGGCCAAAGAAGGTAAGTCATCTGAAGAAATAGTTGACCATATAATGTCCAAAAAAGACAAAATGAAGGTATATCTTACTACAGGAAGCCTAGAATATTTAAGCAGGGGTGGTAGGTTATCATCACTCCAATCAACTCTGGGTAACCTTCTGAATATAAAACCAATAATAGAATTAAAGGATGGAGAATTGGAACTATTAGAAAAACTAAGAGGAAAATCCAAGGCAGTCTCAAAAATTGTATCCTTTATCAATAAAGATGTAGAAAAAATAGGGATATGTCACATATTAAACCTTGATGAAGCTATAAGGTTTAAACTTCAACTAGAAGAACTTTTTCCTCAAGCACTTATATCTATAGATGATCTAGGTCCAGTAGTAGGTTCTCACCTAGGACCAAAAACATTGGGGATATGTTTTTATTAATATTTATTATAAGCTAGACTCTTGAATTATAATAAAAAAATATATAAAAAGCATCTTTAAATTTTCTAGTTTAAGGATGTTTTTTTATGAATAAAGCTACAAAATATTTATAGTATGTTATAATTGTAACATGGTTTATTAATTTCACATGGAGGTTGATAAAATGAGAAAGATTTTAGTTACAGGAGCCTTGGGACAAATAGGGTCAGAATTAACTAGAAGTTTAAGAAAGATATACGGGGCGGAAAATATTATTGCTAGTAATAGAAGAATAAAAGATGGTCATGAGGAACTTATAGAATCGGGACCTTTTGAAATTGTAGATATAGCTAATGGGCAAAGAGTTTTGGAAGTTGTAAAGAAATATAAGGTCAACACCATAATTAACCTAGCAGCCATCTTATCAGCTGTAGGGGAAAAAGACCCTATGGCCTGTTGGGATGTAAATATGAATGGCTTGATAAACATATTAAAGATAGGCAAGGATGAAAAATGCCAAATTTTTAACCCCAGTTCTATAGCAGCCTTTGGACCAAGTACTCCGGCTGATAATACACCACAAGTAACCATACAAAGACCTACCACCATGTATGGTGTCACCAAGGTATCAGGTGAAATCCTATGCGATTATTACCATCAAAGATTTGGTGTAGATACTAGGGGGGTAAGGTTTCCAGGCCTAATATCATATGAAACCCTACCTGGGGGTGGGACTACTGACTATGCTGTTCACATCTACTATGATGCAATTAAGCATAAAAAATACACCTCATTTATAGACAAGGGAACTTATATGGATATGATGTATATGCCTGATGCCCTTGATGCTATTATAAAGCTAATGGAGGCAGATCCTTCAAAATTAATCCATAGAAATGCTTTTAATGTTACTGCAATGAGTTTTGATCCAGAAGCACTGGCAGAATCCATAAGAAAGATAATACCTGAATTTCAGTTAGATTATGATGTAGACCAAGTCAAGCAGGATATAGCAAATTCCTGGCCAAATTCTTTGGATGACACAGCAGCTAGGGAAGAATGGGGCTGGAATCCCAAATATGATTTAGATTCCATGACTAAAGATATGCTAGAAAAACTATCTATTAAACTAGCATAAGACTAAATTTTTTTTCAAGAAAATCAGAAGACAGGAAATCCTTATCTTGGGATTTCCTTTTTTAACAATTTAATCTTGACAAGTTTACTATGGTATAATATACTTTCCTTATAATACCTAGTAAATTACCTGGGATTTAAAGAGGTGAGTATATGAAACTATCAACAAAGGGAAGATATGGCTTGATGGCAATGTTTGAATTGGCCTTAGAATATGGCAATGGCCCTATTCCTTTAAAATACATTGCAGAAAAACAAGGTCTATCGGATAATTATTTAGAACAATTATTTTCTGTACTTAGGAAGGATAACTTGATCAATAGTGTTCGTGGTGCCCAGGGGGGGTACATGCTGTCACGATCACCTAAGGATATTACAGCAGGGGATGTACTCCGGTCATTGGAGGGTGAAATGATTCCTGCTGATTGTATTTCTGATATCCCTAGTGAATGTGCAAAAGTAGATTCTTGCGCTACAAAGTTAGTAATGGTAAAAATTAAGTCTAGTATTGATGAGGTAATTGACTCCATCACACTACAAGATATGCTTATGGATATAAATAAAATCTAATTTTAAAAATAAAATAAAATTTTGGGAGGACATTTTAAATGGGGAAATATATTTATATGGATAATTCTGCAACAACTCAAGTAAAAGAGGAAGTTTTGGAGGAAATGCTTCCCTACTTTAGGGAATACTATGGTAATCCTTCAAGTGTATATTCTTTAGCCAGCAAATCAAAAATAGCTGTTGAAAAAGCAAGAGATCAAGTTGCAAAGGCTATAGGAGCTGACAATAAAGAAATCTTCTTTACTGGGGGAGGAACAGAATCTGACAACTGGTTAATCAAAGGTTTAGCCTATAGCAATAAAGAAAAAGGTAATCATATTATTACTTGTAAAATAGAGCACCATGCTGTATTACACACATGCGAGTACCTAGAAAAACAAGGTTTTCAAGTAACTTATTTGGATGTGGATGAAGATGGTCTAATTGATTTAGATGAATTAAGAAAGGCAATTAATGATAAGACAATATTAATTTCTATAATGTTTGCAAACAATGAAATCGGAACAATTCAACCTATTAAGGAAATTGGAGCCCTAGCAAAAGAAAATGGCATATATTTTCATACTGATGCTGTTCAAGCTATAGGTCATATTGATATAGATGTTAAAGACTTAAATATAGATGCTTTATCAATGTCAGCCCATAAATTCTATGGCCCAAAGGGTGTAGGAGCTCTTTATTTAAGAAGGGGTTTAAGGATAGATCCCTTAATAAGTGGAGGGGGACAGGAGAAAAGAAGAAGAGGGGGTACAGAAAATGTACCTGGAATAGTTGGTATGGGCAAGGCAATAGAATTAGCCGTTGATAATATGGAGGAGTCTAACAAGAGATTAATCCTTCTTAGAGATTCTCTTATAGAAAAAATAGAAAAGAAGATAAGTCACATAAAGTTAAATGGACACAGGACACAAAGGTTGCCAGGCAATGTAAACTTTTGTTTCGAGTTTATTGAAGGAGAATCACTACTACTTAGTTTAGATATGGTAGGGATAGCAGCTTCTAGTGGATCTGCATGTACATCTGGTTCCTTGGATCCATCCCATGTGCTTATGGGGATTGGCCTAACACATGAAATTGCCCATGGGTCACTAAGATTATCCTTGGGGGATTTTAATACAGAAGATGAGATAGACTATGTTGTTGATAATTTGGCAACAATAGTTGATAGACTAAGACAAATGTCACCATTATATGAAGATATCAAGGGGGAATAAGAATGTACTCAGAAAAGGTTATGGATCACTTTATGAATCCTAGAAATGTTGGAGAAATTGAAAATCCAGATGGTGTTGGAGAAGTTGGTAATGTTAAATGTGGAGATATAATGAGGATGTATCTTAAAATAAAGGATGATACAATAGAAGATGTAAAATTCAAAACCTTTGGTTGTGGATCTGCTATTGCCTCATCCAGTATGGCAACTGAACTAATCAAGGGAAAAACAATAAGCCAGGCTATGGAAATAACCAATAAGGCAGTAGCTGAGGCCCTAGATGGTTTACCACCTATAAAAATGCACTGCTCTGTACTAGCAGAACAGGCAATAAAATCTGCACTTTTAGATTATTCACAAAAAAACAATATACAAATTGAAGGTTTGGAAGATATGGATTTTGATGATGACCACCATCATGATATAATAGAAGAATAATATATTATTATATAGGAAGAAATAAATCTTATTCCTTGGGTATAGATATATATGACAAGAAATTTATTTTGGAGTGAATAGAATGCTATTATATGGTCCACCAGACTTCATTATTAAAGCTATATGGATTTTATTAACAATATTAATCTTTTTAACTATTTATTATCTAATTAATATAGGTAATAATTATGTAAATAATAAGAAGCAAATTAATATTACTAATAAAAACATAGGGTTTATCTTATTGTCATTAATTATAGCCTATAGCCTTTATAAGTTTTTCAATAGGTATACATTTTTATATGATATATTTATTACAGTTATAGCATCCATTATTATAGCCTATGCAATCAATCCCTTGATAAACAAGTTGGAAAAAAAGAATATCAATAGGCTAGAGGGAGTTCTAATAGTATACATTTCCATAGTTGCAGTTTTTCTTATCCTGGCCTTCCTAGTTATACCTAAATCAGGTAGGGAGTTGAAAAGGTTAGTAAATGACCTACCCAAGTATTTTGAGGAATTATCTAGCTTGTTTGATGGTATATATACTAAGTACTACTCCACACTTGGAGATTTACCACCTATTTTTCAAGGGATAGAGACTGCTGTTATGGATAATATAGTAAACTTAGAAATTTTTATATCAAATGCCTTGAAGGGATTTGTTGCAGGAGCCATAGGCATGGCATCCAAAGTAGTAAGCATTATACTTACACCGATTTTAACCCTTTACTTCCTAGTTGATAAGGACTACTTTAAGGAAAAGATTATCAAGATGATACCAGATAGGTATAGGAAAGATGTATTAAAGCTTTCAAATTCAATTGATTTTTCCCTATCCCAATTTATTAAGGGAAGACTTATTATGTCCTTATATGTAGGGGTAGCTACCACTATTATGTTGTTTATTTTAGGTATAGACTTTGCAATTGTAATAGGATTTATTACTGGTTTGTTTGATATAGTTCCCTATATTGGCCCTCTAATGGGCTTTATACCTGCAGTGTTTTTTGCCTTTATTTCTAAACCAATAAAAGCTATTTGGGTATCTATATTTTTTATATTTATCCAGTGGGCTGAAAACAATATACTAGGCCCTAAGATAATTGGAGAAAATATGGGCATGCACCCAATGGTAATATTATTAAGTATAATTGTTGGTGGAGGAATATTTGGAGTATTTGGTATGTTTATATCAGTTCCAATAGTTGCAATATCAAAGATAATATTTTTATATATAAGGGAAAATAAGAGAGAAGAACTAGGGTAAATATGAACCTTGTAATAATTGACAAAAGATTGCTATTAAACTATAATTCAAATAGGTGAATAATAAATCTTCTCCAAGGATATGGAGAAGATTTTTAATAGATAATATAGTGAAGAGGTGCATTTATGAGAGATTTAGGATTACATGAAATTAGAAAGGAATTTTTAGACTTTTTCAAGGGAAAAGAGCATTTAATAAAGCCAAGTTTTTCCTTGGTACCAAAAAATGATAAATCCCTATTATTGGTTGGGGCTGGAATGGCACCTTTAAAAAAATACTTTACAGGGGAAGAAACTCCTCCAAGTAAGAGATTAGCTACATGCCAAAAATGCATTAGAACCGGAGATATAGAGAATGTGGGTATTACTGCTAGACATGCCACCTTTTTTGAGATGTTAGGGAATTTCTCATTTGGTGATTATTTTAAAAAGGAAGCTATAGAATGGGCCTGGGAGTTTCTAACTATTAATATGGGCTTGGCCAAAGAAGATCTTTGGGTTTCCGTATACCAAGAAGATGAAGAGGCTTATGATATTTGGCTTAAAGAAATAAATGTACCTGCAGATAGGATTGTTAAGCTAGGTAAGGAAGATAACTTTTGGGAACTAGAAGTAGGACCATCTGGACCCTGCTCCGAAATATATGTAGATAGAGGAATTAAATATGGTTGTGGGTCTGAAGACTGTAAGCCTGCTTGTGAGTGTGATAGGTTTTTAGAAGTATGGAACTTAGTATTTACTCAGTTTGATAAGGATGCCAAAGGTACCTATCATCCCCTATCCCACCCCAATATAGATACAGGTATGGGTCTAGAAAGATTAGCTTCAGTATTACAGGGGGCAGACAATATTTTTGAAGTAAGGGAAATAAAAAGCATAATAGAAAAAATTCAAGAACTCTCTAACTATAAGTACGGTACCAATAGGATTAAGGATATTTCTGTAAGAGTAATTACTGATCATGCTAGGGCCATGACATTTATGGTAGCAGATGGAGTTTTGCCTAGCAATGAAGGTAGGGGCTATGTACTTAGGAGACTTATACGAAGGGCTGCAAGACATGGCAAGCTCTTAGGGATAGAAGATGAGTTTTTAGGAAAAATTATAGAAGAAGTAATAGAATCCTGGAAGGTTGAATATAGGGATCTAGCAAGAAAGAAAGAAGATATTAAGAAAATCATAAGTATTGAAGAAAGGAAATTTCAAGAAACCATAGACCAAGGAATTGAAATCTTAAACTCCTATATATCACAAATTAAGGAAAAGGGTAAGGCAATCTTAAGTGGTGAGCATGCATTCAAATTATATGATACTTATGGCTTCCCCTTAGACCTAGTAAAGGAAATTCTAGCAGAAAAATCTTTATCCCTAGATGAAGATGAATTTAACAAAAAGATGGAAGAACAAAGACAAAGGGCAAGGGCAGCTAGAGAAAGTGGAGATAGCGGATGGGCCAATGATGACTTTGATACTATCTTTAAGGATTTTGCTACAAATTTTGTAGGATATGATGAAACACAAATTAAAACAAATATATTAGCCATATATAAGGATTCAGAAAGAATAGGGGAGCTACCAGCAGGCAGTGAGGGCATAATTATTTTAGGAGAAACCCCCTTCTATGGAGAATCTGGTGGACAAGTAGGGGATATAGGAATCATTAGCAATGATGACTTTACTGGCCAGGTAATAGACACTAAATTAAACAAGGCTGGGGTATATATCCACTTAGTAAAAATTACCGAAGGTCTAGCCAAGGAAGGCAGTCAGGTATTTGCCTCCATAGATAATAATAGGAGAAATTCTATAAGAAAAAACCACTCAGCTACACACTTACTCCATAAGGCTTTGAAGGAAGTTTTAGGTGATCATGTAAATCAAGCAGGGTCCATAGTCTTACCCAATAGATTTAGGTTTGACTTTACACACTTTCAGTCTCTTACCAGGGAAGAATTGTCCCTAATTGAAAAAAAGGTAAATGAAAAGGTCTTGGAGGCATTAGATGTTAAAACTATAGAGACCAGTTTGGATGAGGCCAAGGAAATGGGCGCTATAGGTCTTTTTGACGACAAATATGAAGACAAGGTAAGGATAATAAAGATGGGTGATTATTCCATGGAATTATGTGGAGGTACCCATGTCTTTAATACATCCAATATAGGCTTATTTAAAATCATTTCTGAGACAGGAATTGCATCTGGAGTAAGAAGGATAGAAGCTATCACTGGTATGGCAGTTTATGATTATATGCTTAGTTTAGAAAGTGATATTGACAAGGTATCCAATGTCTTAAAAACAAACAGACAAAACCTATATGAAAGGTGCATGACTCTTATTGAAGAAGTTAAGGACCAGGAAAAGGAGATTAAGAACCTAGAAAGAAAATTATCAAAAGACATCACAAAAGAACTTATAGAATCTGCTGCCAATATTGTAGGAGTACCTATTATTAGATATAGGTCCGATTCTATGGATATAAATGCCTTAAGAAGTTTAGGTGATGAGATTAAGGGGAAAATTGATTCTGGTATTATAGTTTTGGCTTCTACTGCAAATGACAAGCTAACATTTATCTCTATGGTGACAAAGGATTTAATAGATAGGGGTATAAAGGCTGGTAATATTGTAAGGGAGGTAGCCCAAATCACAGGTGGCAATGGTGGAGGAAGGCCTGATATGGCACAAGCAGGTGGAAAGGACATATCAAAACTTGATCTTGCTTTAAAAACTATAGAGGAAATTGTAGAAAAGTTTGTTAATAAAAATATTTAAAAGTCTGGTATAGATTTATGTTATAATATACCTAATGGAGGTGCTTATATGAATAAGAATTTGGATCATACCGTGAAATTTGATTTGGAAAAAGAAAGAGAAATGGAAGCTAGTGATATTATCTTACATGTTTATAAGGCTTTGGATGAAAAGGGATATAACCCCAACAATCAGATTATAGGCTATATTTTATCCGGTGATCCAACTTATATCACCAGCCACAACAATGCTAGGACCATAATTAGGAAGTTAGATAGGGATGAGCTTTTAGAGGAAATTCTTAAAAAATACCTAGAGGGTAAGATTTAAATATATGGATAAATCTTAGGATTTATCCATATAAATATTTTTACTTGGATGTGACTTATGGAAAGTATAAGATTAGGAAATACTAGTATAAGAGTATCTCCCTTATGTTTTGGATCCCTGACAATGACCCCTTTTCAAGCAAACCTAACAATTAAAGAAGGTGCCTATCTACTTGACTATGCTTTTGATAAAGGTATAAATTTTATTGATACGGCAGAAATCTACCACAACTATCCCTATATAAATGAAGCCTTAAAGTATATCAATAGAAATGACTATATAATAGCAAGCAAAACATATGCTTATACTAAGGAAATGGCTAGAGATAGCCTGGATTTAGCTCTTAAAGAAATAGGAACTGATTTTATAGATATATTTCTTCTGCATGAACAGGAAAGTATACATACTATCAAGGGGCATTATGATGCTATAGAGTATTTTATGAAGGCAAAAGATATGGGTAAGATAAGGGCCTTTGGAATTTCAACCCATAGGGTTGCTGGAGTGGAAGCAGCCAAGGAATTTGATGAAATAGAAATAATTCATCCTCTGGTAAATAAGGCTGGTCTAGGTATTCAAGATGCTAGTATAAGTGATATGATAGAAGTAATAAAGGAATGTCACACCATGGGCAAGGGTATATATTCTATGAAACCCTTAGGAGGAGGCCACTTAATTGGAAAATTTCAAGAATCTCTAGAATTTGTAAGAGATTTAGCCTGCATTGACTCTATTGCCATTGGTATGCAATCTATAGATGAAATAGATGCAAATATTGGAATTATTCAGGGGAAAAGTCTTGATAGTAAGCTTATGGGAAGTTTAAAAAACAAGGAAAGAAAGCTAATAGTAGCTGATTACTGTATTGGGTGTGGAAACTGTGAGACCCGATGCCAACAAAGTGGGATAGAGGTAAAAAACGGTATAGCCATCCCAAATGATAAATGCATCCTATGCGGATATTGTGCTACTGTATGTCCAGAGTTTTGTATTAAGGTAGTTTAAGGAGAAAAAATGAAGAGAATTTTAGGATTAGATCTTGGTGACAAGACCATAGGAGTTGCAGTAAGTGATTTATTACAGCTAACTGCACAAGGTATTACAACAATAAGAAGGGAAAGCAACAAATACGATTTCCAGGCCTTAAAAGATATTATTGATGAGTATCAGGTTAATCAAATAGTTATAGGCCTGCCAAAAAATATGAATGGAAGCCTTGGACCCCAGGGCGAAAAGGTTATAAAATTTGGAGAGAAAATTAAGAATAAATTTAATATAGATATTATATATATAGATGAAAGATTGACAACTGTTTCAGCGGAAAGAGTCCTTATTGAAGCGGATGTAAGTAGGCAAAAGAGAAAAGGCCTAATCGATAAGGTTGCTGCTACTTATATTCTACAATCTCATCTTGATAGTATTAGGAAGGAGTGATATTTTGGGAGAAAGGTTTTTATTTTATGATGAATTAGGAAATAAAATCGAATTTATAGTAAAAGCAAAATTTACACTTGATGATATTGATTATGCTGCTCTTTTGCCAGCAGAAAACATTGATTCAGATGTATATATTTTAAGAATTGAACTAGACGATATAGGAGATACGGTTTTTGCAAGTATTGATGGTGAGGAGCTGGAGGATGCCATTGAGGCATATGAAGGCTTATTAAGGCAAAATTTACAATAGTATTTAGGTGAATCCGATGGAATATGATATTAATGAATATAAGGAAATTTTAAAAAAAGAAGGTTATAAATTAACCTATCAGAGGAAGGCTATATTAAAGGTTATTATGGACTTTAATATGGAACATTTGTCATGCGATGAAATATTTTCATATGTAAACAAGGATTATCCAGAGATTGGGATAGCCACCATATATAGGACCCTTCAACTGTTTGAAAAGTTAAACATAGTGTATAAAGTTGATTTCGGAGATGGTTTTTCTAGGTATGAACTCAATGATGGCGATGGAGACCACCACCATCATCATTTAATATGCTTAAAATGTGGCAAAATTTTGGAGGTTCAAATGGACCTTCTAGAATCTCTAGAAAAAGAGATAGAAAGGTCTGAAAATTTCAAAATCCTAGACCATAGTGTGAAGTTTTATGGCTTTTGTGATAAATGCAATAATCAAACAGACCTTAATTCAAAGAAAAATTAGAAATTATAAGAGAAAATTTATAATAAATAAAAGAAAAAATTAGGAGTTGATTCGGTGAACAAGGAAGAAAAATTAAGTATTACCCCCTTAGGTGGGCTAGGGGAGGTAGGAAAAAACATTACGGTATTAAAATACGGCAATGATTTTATTATCGTAGACTGTGGTATGACATTTCCAGAAGATGAAATGCTTGGAGTAGATATAGTTATACCAGATATTTCTTATTTAATAAAAAATAAGGATAAAATAAGGGGAATGGTATTGACCCATGGACATGAGGACCATATAGGTGCTATACCCTATACTCTTAGAAAAATTGATGTACCAATCTATGGAACAAAGTTAACCTTAGGTCTCTTAGAAAATAAGCTAAAGGAACATAGGTTAGATAAGGTTAAACTAAATGTGGTTAAACCAGGTGATTCTATCAAGCTAGGAAAGTTTGATATAGAATTTATAAAAACTGGTCATTCTATACCTGATAGTGTTGCCTTGGCAATACACAGCCCTGTGGGGACCATAGTCCATACAGGAGATTTCAAAATTGACTTTACACCCATATCAGGTGATGTAACAGACCTGCACAAGTTTGCAGAATTGGGACAAAAAGGAGTCCTGGCCCTAATGGCAGATAGTACCAATGCTGAAAGACCAGGCTATACAATGAGTGAAAGCACAGTAGGCGATACTTTCAACGGTATATTTAGGAATTCAAAGGCCAGAATAATAATAGCAACCTTTGCATCAAATATTCATAGGGTACAGCAAATTATAAATGCTGCAGAATTATACAATAGGAAGGTTGTCCTATCTGGTAGGTCAATGATAAACACAACCACTGTGGCACAGGAGTTAGGTTATCTTCACTTGAAAGAGGGTACCTTGATAGATATAAATGATATGGATAAGTATGGTAAGGATGAAATAGTGCTTATTACCACTGGTTCTCAAGGTGAACCTATGTCAGCCCTTACTAGAATTGCTTTTTCCGAGCATAGGAAGATTTCACTTTATCCAGATGATTTAATTATATTATCTGCTTCACCTATTCCTGGAAATGAAAAAACTATTTCACGTGTTATAAATAAGTTAATAGAAAACGGCACAGAGGTTATATATGAAGCCCTGGCCGAAGTTCACGTTTCCGGCCATGCTAGGCAGGAGGAACTTAAGCTAATTCATAACCTGGTAAAGCCAAAATACTTTATTCCTATCCATGGAGAGTATAGGCACTTGAAAAGCCATAAAAAAATAGCTGAATCCCTGGGTACACCTAGCGAAAATATATTTTTATTGGAAAATGGAGATACCCTAGAGTTTACTAAAAACAAGGTAAAAATGGGTAAAACAGTTCCTGCAGGAAATATTTTAGTAGACGGTTTAGGGGTAGGGGATGTTGGAAATATTGTTTTAAGAGATAGAAAACATCTTTCAGAAGACGGTTTAATAGTGGTTGTAGTCACCATGAGCAAACAGGAGGGCAAGGTTATTTCTGGCCCAGACATTATTTCCCGTGGATTTGTTTATGTTAGGGAATCAGAAGACTTACTGGAAGAAGCCAAGGGTGTAGTTAGGGATATACTAACTGAATGTGAGAAGAAAAGAATAACTGATTGGGCAACCCTGAAGTTCAATATCCGTGATGGACTCAGATCATATATTTATGAAAAGATTAAAAGAAACCCAATGATTTTGCCAATTATAATGGAAGTATAAGATAGACCCTGGTATAGATAAATATACCAGGGGTTTACTTTTAAATACGTAGACAAGATGGTATAATAAGTTTATAAAGATTTTTTGGAGGATTTTATGAATATAAGATATTTAACCAAGGCTAGCTTAATAGCTGCAATATATATAGTCCTAGTCATAATTCAGGTAGTTATTTTCCCCTCCTGGTTTGCTTTTGGGGAAATACAATTAAGGGTGGCAGAGGGGTTGACTATTCTACCCCTGGTGGAATCAGCAGCAATTCCAGGACTTTTTGTTGGCTGCCTAGTGGCCAACCTAATATTATCTTTCTCTGGTTTCGGCCTTATAGACATTATTGGTGGTAGTTTAATTACACTTTTAGCTCCTATTCTTACATCAAAGGCTAAGAATAAATATATTGGAATTCTTCCACCAGTTATATTAAATGGATTAATAGTTTCTATTTGGGTATCCTATTTCACAAAAATACCCTATATTTTAACAGTTTTGGGTATATCTAGTGGGCAATTACTTTCTCTTTTAATATTTGGTAACTTGTTTTTATATGCTTATGAAAAAGCAAGTAATATCAGAGACTATTAAGAAAAATGTTTTACAAAAAGAAAAAAGGTGGGTATATAATGGCAAATTCTGCAGTAAGGAAAAGAAAAAAATCAAAATTTGGGCTTATCTTAATACTATTAGTATTAATTACTATAATTTCTCTTATGGCAGCCTATGGTTACTATAAATCGGCTATAGGACCTGTTTCAAACGACAATGAAGACAAGGTTCTTATAGAGATAGCATCTGGATCAACCAGCGAAAAAATCTCTACAGTCCTATATGACAATGGCTTAATAAAAAATAAAACATGAGTAA
>CAZFIO010000008.1:24657-25180 GCA_964519585.1 uncultured Tissierellaceae bacterium | reverse complement strand
AGTAAGACAGGCAAGAAGTGCTGGAAGGGTAAAGAAGATGCTTGCAGATGGGCTAGCTCTTAGTCACCAGAAGGATTATCGTAAAGACTACCGTATTTATAGATTTATAAATAGGTTAATATCAGTCTCTTTACTTCTAATTATTGCAATTTCTCTGCTTTCTCTAAGGTTGGATTGGAGGAAAAACACAGTAGATGTAGATTACTCCCTGCCCTATCTTCCACTAGATTTAATAGAACAAAGTGAAGTGTTTACTTGGGCAGAACCTGACCTCATATTTGATACAGATATTGATTACAATAACTATGTGGATTATTCATGGACACCCTTGGCACCTGAACATTATAAAATCCGTCAAGAAGGAGCAGAGGAGCCACACAAGTGGCCTGATGGCAGTGGATATTACAAACCTAGGGCAACTACGGAATACTATAGACTTTCCTTCTCATTTTTTTCACCACACCTCTTCAATGAGTTGATGGATCAGTATTTATGGGACTATGAAGAATATACTATTAGTGAG
>CAZFIO010000008.1:0-24647 GCA_964519585.1 uncultured Tissierellaceae bacterium | reverse complement strand
GTGAGCCTGATGCTTTTGATCGCACTGTCATTGCCCTAGATAGGAAACATAGCATGTCCCATCTTTTTGTTCACTATGGTAAACAAGTTATTTATATTCGTTATCAAGGCTATGCGGATTTAAGTGAGAGAATTCATTTGCTTGCACAAATTCTGAACAATTATTAATATTTAATTGCAAAATAAATGGTAAGTTTCGGTTGATATTAAGTTTGTGAAATTATATGCTATAAGCGAATACATGGACTCAGCTCTGATTTAATAGGCGTAATTCACAATTATAGGGGGAAAATATGAAAAAAAGACATGAAAAAAAGATATTATTTTTGTTTTTAGCCATTGTAATCTTAAATTTTAATTTTTATGGCTATGCAGAAAAGGAAAGTACTGTGACTCCTTCTGGTTTTACTAAATCCCAACTTACAGACTCAATAGCTACTTATATAGAGGCACATAAGAATACAACTGCAGGTCTTGCTATTTCTGTATTTAACCAGCAGGAAGACCTATATAGGGGATATCATGGATATGCGGACTTGGAAAACCAGATACCTGTTTTAGAAGACACAGTTTTTGAATGGGGTTCTATTTCTAAACTTCTTACCTGGGTTAGTGTTTTTCAACTATGGGAAGAGGGAAGAATTGACCTAAATGAAGATATTCGAAACTATTTGCCCCAGGGATTTTTAACAAAAACCAATGAAAATGACAAAATAACCATGATGAATCTGATGCACCATGATGGAGGGTGGCAAGAAGGTGTTGTAGATTTTTTTATTGAGGATATAAAAGATGTTGAAAACCTAAAGGAATCCCTAAAAAGGACAGAACCAGAACAAATATATCCTGTAGGCAAGTTTAAGGCATACTCCAACTGGGGGGCTGCTTTGGCTGCATATATGGTTCAAGAAATCACGGGGCAGGAATATTATCAATATGTTCATGAAAATATTTTCATGCCCTTAGATATGAAAAGTACTGCCCTATTGCCTGACCTTAAGGACAATAAATGGGTTCAGGAAAAACGAAAAGAAATTAAGGGCTATACGCCTGCAAATCAAATTATTGACAAGGACTTCTATCATATTGCTCTCTATCCGTCTGGCATGGCTACTGGAAGCTTGGGAGATCTTGAAAGATTTGCCAAGGGCCTAATAGGATATAAGGGGCAGCAGAAGCTCTTTCAAAAAGATGGAACCCTTGATAGCTTGTTAAACCCTAGCCTCTACTATGAAGCTAGTCAGTATGCAAGAAATTCAAATGGATTTTGGTTTGCTGAATTTGCTGTATCTACCCTAGGTCATAGTGGAACTACCAAGGCTTTTTCCTCAAATTTAGTTATAGATCCTATAAGCAAAACATCCCTTATTACTCTGACAAACCAGAGCTACGATTCAGTTTATAGTTTTGAACTTGTACCCTTAATTTTTGGTGAGTTCAAACCTAGTAGACTAGATTCAGCTGGAGAAGAAAAGAGGAATCTAGATGGAATATATGCTAGTGCAAGAACCTTTGCAAAAGGGTATGGAAGGCTACATAGTGTTATTAGCAGGGTGAAAATCAAGGAGGAAGATGGTGGTGGACAAATAAGGCTTATTGGCCCTGGTTTTTCCTATGGCGGATATGAATTTGCTCCCTCACTTTACAATGTAGAAGGCACCCTATATCAAATCTATGAAGATTCCGCTGGCACTATTATATTGTCTACCCTTTACCAGGATTTTTACAAAGTAAAAACATCCAAGCTAATACCAGATTATAGTTTACTTATTTTAGCTATTTTAAGCCTCTTATATTCCCTGATTATTATAGTATTTGAAATATTCGCCGGTATAAGGAGGAAGAGAAGAAGGATGTTTTCTTATAAAGATCCCTTATCAAAGTTTCATATCTTCACCTTGTTTACCATAGTATTTGTCTTTATTAATGTATCTATTTTAGCTTATAAAATGCTAAGCTTTGATACTATGAGAAATGTTGTGCCCCATATCTATCTATCATTTTTCTTTATGATAAGTTTGTTAGGGTATTTTATATTTTCTATATATAGCTTAAGAAGAACAAATATAGGGGGAAGAAAAAGAATTAAATATAGCTTAACCAGTCTAGCCAGTTTAATAATTAGCTTAAATATTTTTTATTGGCAATTATATTTAATAAGATAAGCTTTCCTACAAGCAATTTATATACATGATTAGAATAAAGTTTAGGAGGAGTAATGTGAAGGCACTAGTATTCGACTTAGATGGAACCTTAGTTGATTCCACAGAATTTTGGGATAATATAGGGAAGAATTACTTGATATCTCAGGGAGTTATCCCCAAAGAGGATTTAAATGAAGCTATCGCACATTTGAGAATAGGAGAAACAGCCGCCTATATGGTGGAGAATTATGAACTAGGCAAGGCTTATATGCAGGTGAAGGAAGACCTAGACCAAATCTTATTTTTATTCTATAAAAAACAAGCAAGGCTAAAACCCTTTGCCCTAGATATGATAAAACTTCTAAAGGATAAGAATGTAAGGGTGGCTATAGCAAGTGTAACAGATGATGAATTTATCCAGGCTTTTTTAGACAAACATGATATGAGCCACTACTTTGAATTTATACAAACCAACGGAAATACCCAACTTACAAAACATGATGAAGATTATTTTAAGCTTCTTACCAAAAGGCTGGATATGGAGGCAAAGGATATATATTTATTTGAAGATTCACTCTATAGCATGAAAACAGCTAAAAAGGCAGGCTTAAATGTAGTAGCTGTGGAGGATGACTATTCCAAAAAGAATATAAGGGAAATAATAGAGGTAGCAGATATATATATTAAGAACTTTGGTCATATTATAGATTTACTCCAACTATAAAAACCTAAAAAGAAATCTTGACAAACTAACATCTGTTAGCTATAGTTTAGCTAACAGATGTTAGTTTTTTATAAGCATGCTTAATAGCTATAGATAAGGAGGGATATTTTGTCCACCAGAGAAAAAATTATTTATGAAGCCTTATCCTTATTTTCCCTCAAGGGTTATGATGCTGTAACAATTCGGGAAATAGCCTCAGCTGTAGGGATTAAGGAAAGTTCAATATACAACCACTTTAAAAATAAGGAAGATATTTTGAACAAAATTATAGATGAAACCCTTAAGAGATACTATCTTACCTTAGAAGGTGTTCAATTACCACCATCGGCTGATGAAAACATTTCAGAATTTTATGATGGGATTAGTGAAGAGGTCTTCTTGGATATATGTACCAATATCTTTTTATTTTATCTAAGGGATGACTACATATCGAAACTAAGGCGTCTCTTAACCATTGAACAGTATGGGAATAAAAGAGTTGGGGAAATTTTTATAAGTGTTTTTATAGACAGGGTTTTGGAAGCCCAAAGGCAGGTCATACAAAAGTTTATTGATTCTGGAAGATTTATAGAAGGTGATGCCTATACCATGGCCTTGCATTTCTATTCTCCTGTATTTTTACTACTATATAAGTATGACAAGGACCAGAGGAAAGAGGATGAAGCCATTGAGACCTTAAAAAAGCATGCAAGCCAGTATAACAAAATTTATCTAAAGAAAAGACAATAAGGAAAATCTTAAGTTCTTTCAGGAGTTCAGTTTGATTGTAGAAAAGGAAGTGAAAATATGACAAGGATTACAGTAGTCCATGGACAGGGACATAAGGGTTCTACCTATAACATTACCAAGCAAATAGTTGATAAAATACCACCTATAGACAAGGAAATTTATGAATATTTTATGCCTAAGGATACGCCTGAATTCTGTGTGGGTTGTTACAAATGTTTCAATGAGGGTGAGGAGCACTGCCCCCAGGCTGGGCAGGTGAAAAAAATTGTTGAGTCTATGGAGAAATCTGACATTATCATTATTAATTCACCCACCTATTGTTATGGGATGACTGGTCAACTAAAAACTTTGTTTGATCATTTTGGATATATGTGGCTTTCCCATAGGCCAAAAAAGGCTATGTTTAGCAAGCTAGGGATTGTGGTTTCAACAGCTGCAGGGGCAGGTGCCAAGAGGGTTACAAAATCACTATCACAACAACTATTCTGGCTTGGAGTCCCCAAGGTTTACCGCTACAGTAAAAATGTAAGTGCTTCAAACTGGGGGGAGGTTCCTCATAAAATTAAAGAATCAATAGAAAAAGATACTTCTAGTCTTGCACAAAAGCTAGAAGGAAAGATAGGAAAAGTAAGACCAGGTTTAAGGTTAAAATTTATTTTTAATATGATGAGAATGATGCAAAAATCAAATAATTGGAATATGACTGATAGAAACTATTGGAAGCAAAATGGATGGCTGGGCGGGGAAAGACCCTGGATGTTTAAAGAGCAGGGTATAAATAATTAAAATCCCCTTGACTTTTTGGTCTAAGAGTTATAGACTTAAAATAAGTGGTCGATGAATTATAGACTAAGGAGGGATATAATGGGGTACTATAAACTTACAGATAGTGAAGAAAGGTTTGCAGGATTAATTTGGGAAAATGAACCTATCCAATCAGGAGACCTAGTAAAACTATGTGAAAAAGAAATGGACTGGAAGAAATCTACTACCTATACAGTACTAAAAAAATTATGCCAAAAGAAGATTTTTCAAAATAAAGATACTATAGTTTCATCCCTTTTAACCAGGGATGAATATTATGCAAAACAAAGTATAGTCTTTGTGGAGGATACCTTTGGAGGGTCCTTGCCAAAATTCCTTACATCCTTTATTGGAAGTAAGGGAATAAGTAGTCAAGAAGCTGAAGAATTAAAAAAGTTAATTGATGACTACAAGGAGGAGTAGAAATGACCAAGATATTTATCTCCATACTAAATATGAGTCTTACAGGTTCCTATGTAATTCTGTGTGTAATCCTTGCTAGGCAGGCACTAAAAAAGGCACCAAAGGTTCTTTCTTATACTCTATGGTCTGTAGTAGGATTTCGTCTTTTAATTCCATTTTCCTTTGAAAGTGTATTTAGCCTTCTACCCCGGTCTGCAAACCTTGCTCCTATACCAAGTGATATTGTTTTCCAGCAGAGTCCTGAAATTTACACTGGATTGGAAAGGTTAGATACATATATTAACCAATCGCTGCCTACTGCAGTTATGGAGGCAAGTGCAAATCCCATGCAGATTTACATGAGTTTAGCTAGGGACATCTGGCTTCTAGGAATAATAATCCTACTTATATACAGTGTGTCTTCTATATTAAAATTAAAAAAACAACTGAGAAACTCACAAGAGTTTGAAGGAAATATTTATATGGCTGATAACTTAAAGACGCCCTTTGTACTTGGATTAATTAGGCCAAGGATATATTTACCAAGTGGACTTAATCATGAGGAAAAAACTTATATTTTACACCATGAGCAAATCCACATTAGGCGGAAGGACCATATTATTAAAGTATTAGCATTTTTAATTTTATCAATCCACTGGTTTAACCCCTTGGTATGGATAGCCTTTACCCTGATGACCATAGATATGGAGCTATCCTGTGATGAAAAAGTTTTGGAAGAAATGTCTAGGGATATTAAAAAGGATTATGCCAATTCTCTATTTTCTTTAGCCAATGGAAGGCATATCTTTAACGGTAGTCCCCTTGCATTTGGGGAGGGGAATGCAAGAAGGAGGATTGAAAACGTGCTAAATTATAAAAAACCAAGTTTTTGGATAGTTATTGTAAGCCTATTTGTAACATTAGCCTTAGGATTTAGTCTACTGGGGAATCCTAGTTCAGCAGATAGGGGAGGTAATAATCATATAGAGGTTCCTTATGAAAAGGGCGGAGATATTGGAAAGTTTGTAGAGGAGACATTGGAAGCCATACTTTCTTCCCCCAAGGAGTCCTCAAACCCACAAGACTATATCCTAGCCCATCAGGATGAATATGAAGATATTTTTAAATTTGGGGGAGAAGATGCCCTAAACTATATTTTAAGCCAATTTGACCTAGGTAATTCAGAGGGGCTGAGGGGACATATAATGATGAGTATAGCCAAGGAAATGCTGGGGGCAAGGAATAATGTAACTGATACCTCCCTATCACCTAAGGAATGGTACCAGGCCCTAGAAATTCGTCAAAAAGTGAAGATGTCAGATTTTGAATATGAAGGCACAGATCCAGTAGAAAGGCTTGTTTATACTACAGAACTTGAAAGAGATTTAGGCTTTACTAAAAGAGGAGGATTTCTAGTGGTAGCTCCTATCATATATGGTGTCTATGAGGAGGAAGACCTGCTGAAGGTTTTTGTAACCACCTATAGTCAATCCTATAATTTATATGATAATGCCCTGTCAGAAGAAGGGGGAAGTGTGATCCCAGTGGCAATAACCTATAAGAAAGACTCTGGAGGAAACTATATTCTACTAGACTATGAACAGGCTAGGGATGGTTCAGATTTCTCTATATCTATCAGGGAATTTTCTACCATGCCTAGGTCCAAGAAGGAGATTAAGGGATTGGCCAATAAAATTCTAGATGACTATGGAAGTTCTGATGAGATTAGACATCTAATGTATAGCAACCTATATAAGCACTTGATGAAAAATGGGGTTACGGATGCTGTCCTAAGAGATCCCTATGGAGAAATAGAATTTTCTATGAAAGACTTTAAATAGTATCTGGGGTCAGCTGGAATAAAACTTCTTATTCAGGTTTGACCCCAATTTATTTATCCTAGCAGAATAGAAATATTTGATTGAAATATAACTTATGATATAATAATTAGACATGTATCTTTAGTAAAAGTCTAATTAAAGGAGGACAAAAATGAAGTTAATTTCATGGAATATTGATTCATTAAATGCAGCATTAACAAGTGATTCAGCTCGTGCAGTTTTATCTAGGGATGTATTAAATACAATTATAGAATATGATGCTGATGTCATAGGTCTACAGGAAACAAAGCTACCAAGTAGTGGGCCTAGTAAAAAACATAAGGAAATATTGGAAAGTATGTTTCCAGCCTATAAGTATGTTTGGTCTAGTTCAGTGGAACCAGCTCGCAAGGGTTATGCAGGAACTATGTTTTTATATAAGAAGGATTTAAAACCAATTGTAAGCTTTCCTGAAATACATGCTCCATCTACTATGGACCATGAGGGAAGGATTATCACCCTAGAGTTTGATGATTTTTACCTAAACCAAGTATACACACCCAATGCAGGAGATGGTTTAAGTCGTTTGGAAGAGAGACAAGTTTGGGATGAGAGGTATGCTGATTACCTGGAGGCTCTAGACAGGATAAAACCTGTCATTGCAACAGGAGACTACAATGTAGCCCATAAGGAGATAGACCTAGCCCATCCTGATAATAACCGAAACTCGGCCGGCTTTACAGATGAGGAGCGACAAGGTTTCACCAATCTTTTAAACAGAGGCTTTACTGATACCTTCCGCCACCTTCATGGTGATATAGAAGGCATGTATACTTGGTGGGCCCAACGTGCTAGAACAAGTAAAATCAATAATTCAGGCTGGAGGATTGACTATTGGCTGGTTAGCAACCGTCTTGCAGAAAGGGTCAAAAAATCTGAAATGATAGATTCAGGGCCTAGGCAAGACCATGCACCAATATTATTGGAAATAGACTTATAAAAAAATATTCAGAGACAAATTAAAATATAGGGATAGGTATTAGATATGATTTAAAAATATTTAAGCCTATCCTATTTTTATGGGTTATAATATTTGTAAGACCTGTAAATTATAGGTAAACTTTAAATATGAAGTTGAAAAGGGGTATCAAAGTTGGATATATATGAAGCTATAAGAAGCAGAAATTCTGTGAGGCGCTTTACAGATAGAAAAATAGAAGGGCAAGTAGAAAAAGATTTAAGGGAAATAATAAACTTATGCAATGAAGAAAGTGGACTAAATTTTCAATTATGTTTAAATGAGCCTAAGGCTTTCAGAAGTAAGTTTTTTCATTATGGTAGTTTTGAAAACTGTAGGAACTATATAGCCCTTATAGGTCCCAAGGGGAGGGATGAGGATTGTGGCTACTATGGGCAAAAGATTGTCATAAAGGCCCAACAGCTAGGACTAAATACCTGCTGGGTAGGATTGACCTACAATAAATTTACAATACCATATAAACTAAGGAAGGGAGAAAGTATAAGATTGGTAATAGCAATAGGTTATGGTCAAAATCAGGGGAAACCCCATAAGTCTAAGGAGATGGATAAATTATGTAGACTAGAAGGGGAGATGCCAGCTTGGTTTAAAAATGGGATGGAAATGGTCCTGCTTGCCCCTAGTGCTATTAATCAACAGAAGTTTTTGTTTACCTTAAGGGATAATACAGTTATAGCAGAGGCCTTACCAGCTGTATATTCCAAGGTTGATCTAGGAATAGCAAAATATCATTTTGAAATAGGTGCTGGAATAGAAAATTTCAAGTGGGGATAGGAGGTAAGTATTAAATATTCAGCAACTGGATACGGGGTCTACATAAAAATAAGATAAATATAAAAAAAGGAAGATGAAAAAATGATACCAGAAAAAATGCTAGATGTATTGAAACATGAGGGTGTAGTTTCCATAGTAAGCCAGGCTAAAGAAGTCCATGTGGTAAACACTTGGAACTCCTATATAAACATAAGCCAGGGAAATCTTTTAATACCTGTTGGTAGGATGAATCAAACAGAGGAAAATATAAAAGAGAATGAAAATATTCTTTTAACCCTAGGTAGCAGGGAAGTGGAGGGCTTTCATTCTATGGGTACTGGGTTCTTGATAGAAGGCACAGGGATTTTTCTGTATGAAGGTCAAGACTATGACCTGACGAAAGAAAAGTTCCCCTGGTTGAGGGCGGAATTAAAAATCAGACCAAGAGAAATAAGACAAACCTTATAAGAGCTTATAATAGAATAAAAAAGACATATATTAAGGCTTTAGACTAATGATTATCATAAATTATTAAAAATTATAATCAGCCTCTATAGGTAAGATTATAAGAAAACTGGGGGTTATTATGGAAAATTTTCTTAATAAATACAAAGGAATATTAGTATTTATGTTTATATATTGGATTCTTTGTCTCATAATGTTTTTTCAAGATATTGATTTTCTTTATTTAATGCTGGCTTGGAATGTTTTTCTGGCAGTCTTGCCCCTGTTATTTATATATAAAGCCTACATAAGTATGGAAAGATATAAGCCTATCCATCAATTTTTATGGGTGGGCCTATGGTTATTCTTTTTCCCTAACTCTCTTTACATGGTTACTGATTTCATACACATATCAGGTGATAAATTTATGTGGCTGGTTGAGGTAGAAAGATACTCCAATGTAAGTCCGGTTGTCTATGGGCAGGATATCTTAATTTGGGCAAAGCTATTGATTATTGGTTTAGGTTTTTTATTTTCAATTCTAGTTGGTCTGGAATCTTTAAATATTTTTCAGGATATAGTTAGAAATAGATTTTCAAAAGCCTTATCTTATTTAGCTATATTACTAGTATCAATTTTATCCTCCATAGGGATTTATATAGGAAGATTCCTTAGATTCAACTCATGGGATATAGTCTTTAATCCTTTTCAGTTAATTAAGCTACTTATATCTGAAGCAAATTTTTTTACGCTTGGATTTATTGGAATTTTTACTGTTTTTACATTATCCTCCTATATTCTTTATAGGATTTACAGATTTGAACCTTAGGGTGTTTAAAGGGTGTTTAAACTTTTTCTTGGAATATAGAATATTTGGTTACATAATTTGTCTTTATTAGTGAAGGGGTATGTATTGTTTTACTAAGTAAATCCTATAAAAGGAGATGGTTTAATGAAGTGGAAAAGTATTCTACTTGTAGTTATTTCTATATTACTAGTAATAGGCACAAACTATTTACTAATTGATAAGGGGGTTACTAAGCCCCTTGGAGAGGTTATATATCCAAAGGCTTATGCCTTTGATGATTATGACACTAGGGGAAAATTAAGGGAGGAAAATCCAGTTAAGGATAGTAGCCTTGAGGCAATAAATAATTTCGCCTATAAGACCGGTTCATTAATCCTTAAGGAAGCTGAGGAAAATATCAATTATTCACCCCTATCCCTATATTATGCCTTAGCCTTGGCAACCAGTGGAGCAAGGTCTAATACGGAGAAGGAATTACTTGACTTACTTGGTATGCCTAACGGAAAAATCTTATCTGAAGAAGCTGGTAATTTATACAGATTACTTTATAGAGACAATAAGATTGGTAAGCTAAAGATAGCCAATTCTATTTGGATGGATGATGACATGGAAGGACAGGAAATAGTATTTAAGGATTCCTTCATAGAAAATGCAGTAA
Organism: uncultured Tissierellaceae bacterium; assembly: GCA_964519585.1. GTDB lineage: Bacteria > Bacillota > Clostridia > Tissierellales > Tissierellaceae > CAZFIO01. The sequence goes on along the minus strand of CAZFIO010000008.1, from coordinate 14,323 downwards.
ATAATTTTTACGCCTCTGTTTATAAGGTGGATTTCTCAGATAAAGAAACTGGAGATGCAATGGGTAAATGGATAGCAGATAATACCAATGGCACCCTAGCACCTGAAATAGAAACAAGCCCTGATCAGATCTTATCTATCATAAACACAGTATATTTTTATGACCAATGGGTTAATAGATTTAACAAGGAAAAGACCCAGGAGGATATATTTTACCTATTAAATAAAGAACAAGTAAGGGTGGATTTTATGAATCAGACCTTTGGATCTGCAGGCTACTCTATAGGCGATAACTATACTAGGGCAGCCTTAAGCTTGAAAAATGGTGGAAGGATGGTATTTATCCTACCAGATGAAGGGACTTCCCCCTATGACCTAGTGTCATCAGCTGAAAAGATAAAAGAAGTTTTCCGAGGGGGAGAAGGGTTCAACGGAGAGGTAGTCTGGAAGCTACCAAAGTTTAATTTTCAGTCACAATTTAAATTAATAGAAAATTTAAAAACTTTGGGAGTAAGAGAAGCCTTTGAAGCCCATGCAGATTTTACTGGTATAACCGACCATATGGCTTTTATTGGCAATATAGAGCAGGGAACCTATATTTCTATAGATGAAGTAGGGGTAGAGGCATCAGCATTTACACAAATTGACTACGCTGGAAGCGCCTTGCCAGAAGGACGAGCAGAAATGATTCTTGATAGGCCCTTCGTTTATGCTATAGTCACATCCAATGAAAATATCTTATTTATGGGGATTTGTTTAAATCCTGCAGAATAAGGTGAAAGCAGAGGCTAGCATCGCTGGCACACTAATGAACATTTGGAGAATTAGGCGACCCAGCGGGCCAGCAAAGCTAGCCCCTACGAGCATGTCATGGTTTAAATTGTAGGGGCGACCTGCGGTCGCCCGCCGACCCCAAAGCCGGACCCCAAAAACAATCGCTAGACTATTGCTTGACTATTGTTTATCTATTGTTTGACTATCGTTTAATTCTCCTTATGCTCATTAATGATTTGGGAAAAACCTAAAAGATATTTATTGATAAATTGGGTCAATAAAGGATAATTTCATTAAAATAGCACCTTAGGATATATGATAAATCCTTAGGTGCTATTAAATTTAAGAAAGTCTAAATTTCATATTGACATTAGTCACCTTGAGTGTTATATTTTACCATAGAACACTGTTCAATTACCAAACGATGTTAAATCGAATTAAGGAGTGAAACAATGACTGCAGAGACCAGAAGGGGCAGAGAGATAGAGGAGATGAAAGAACTTATACTTTCTGCAGCAAGTGATATCATTGCTAGTGAAGGATTTGACAATCTATCAATAAGAAAGATAGCAAAAAAAATTGACTATTCCCCCTCAATAATTTACCATTATTTCCAGGATAAAGAGGAGATATTGAACCTTATAATGAAAAGGGGATATAAAAAGATTGTATCAGCCGTATCTTCCATGGAAATAGAAGCTAGTTCCCCTGAAGAAAGGTTAGTAAAAATGACTGAAAATTATATAAGGGTGGCCCTTAAAATGCCAGAGGAATTTATGGCAGCTCAGTTAAATCAATCACAAATAGCATTAGAACATACATCCTTATTATTTGAGGGTGCTTCAAAAGCAAAGCCTGCCTTATCTTCACTACACCAATGCTTAAAGGCAATGTATATGGATAAGGAAGTAGATGAATCTACAGTTGAATTAACTGCTCAAATAATTGCAGTATCTACATTAGGCCTTATTCTAAAGCTAATAGTAGAAAAAAATATTGATAATGAACAAAGAGAGAATTTGATTAATTACTATACAAATGAAATTGTTTTAAGAATAGCTAATGGAAATACAGTAATCAGGAAGGAGGGGAAGGATTGAAAAGAAAATTCAAAATAATGATAACAATACTACTTGCATTTATACTGGTTTTTACAGGCGGGATACTTTATATATCTAAAGGACTTAAGGAAGGTAAAAATATTGAAGTAGATGGGGTGGATATATCAGGCCTAAATGATGGGGTGTATAGTGGAAAGTATGATTTTGGAAGATGGTCAAACCAGTTAAGAGTTACTGTGGAAGACCATAAAATTGCAAAAATCAATATAGAAGATGATGTTACTTTTGTAAAGGACCATGTAAGAGAGGAATTATTCAACAAAGTTATTGAATCACAAAATACTAAGGTAGATGTCATATCAGAGGCTACAGTCACATCTAAAGCTTACCTTAAATCAATAGAAAATGCCTTAATAAATGAAAATGTAAAAGTTAAATGAATGATTAAAGCAAATATAAATATAAGGAGTGAGGATATATAAATAATATAGTAGTAGTATATAAGTCTAAATATGGTTCAACTAAAAGGTACGCCCAGTGGATGGCCGAAGATGCTAAAGCAGATTGTTTTGAATGGTCAGAAGTAAATACTAAGATGCTAATGGAGTATGATACTATTATTTATGGTGGTGGATTATATGCAAGTGGAATTGCAGGAATTTCTATTATAAGTAAAAACTTTGAGGCTTTAAGAAATAAAAGAATAATAGTTTTTACTGTAGGACTAGCTTCAACTGATAGGGAGGAGGTTTTTCTTCCCATTATCGAAAAAGCTTTTACAAATGAGATGCGTGATCATATAAGCTTTTTCCATTTTCGAGGTGGGATTGATTATAAAGAACTGGGAATAGTTCATAAATCCATGATGGCAATGCTGAAGATGGGGATTTCCAGAAAGGATCCTAATGAATTGACGGATGATGATAGACAACTTTTAGCTACATATGGGGAAAGGGTAGATTTTACTGACAAAAGTACTATAAAACCTTTATTATTATTTTTAGAAGTTTAAGGATATTTATAAAGGCTTGATTATTAATGTATTTTAAAATAACCAATAATGGGAAATCATCATATATAAATTAGGAAGGAAGACTTTTGCTTCCACCAGCTAAATCATAAATAAATCTACTGGTGGAAGTTTTTTTATGCTCAATTTAAATATAAATCGTGGGATTTTCATGTTTAGCTTGTATAATATAGTGAGAGGGAGGTGAAGGTATGGAAAATGAAATTATTCAGCTTCTAAGAAATCAAGATGACCAGGGATTGGATTTATTTATGGAAAGATACTCTGGCCTTATATATTATATACTTGGGGGGATTTTGCAGGATCTTGAAGAAATTGAAGAATGTATTAACGATATTTACATGAAAATATGGAAGTCTATTGATAGCTATTCCATAGAAAAAGGCAAATTTACTAGCTGGATTACAGTTATTTCACGAAATACAGCCCTGAACTACTTAAAAAAGAAGCAAAATCAACATGAAGAAATCAGAGATGAATTTACCAGTCAATATTCTACAGAGGATATTGTTCTTAAATATGAAAGAAGTGATGAAATAAAAGAAGCAATATCCAGCCTTGCACCTGATGAACAGCATATATTTTACCGGAAGTATTATTACCTACAGAAAACAAACCAAATAGCAGCAGAGCTAGGCCTTACAGAAAGGTCAGTAGAGGGAAGATTATATAGGATAAGAAAGAAATTACAGAAAAAACTAGGAGGTGATTTTTCATGAAGGATATGGATAAGCAATTTGATCAAAGTCTAATAGAGGAATTAAGGGAAATAATCCCCCTAGAAGGAGAAATCCAGGAAATTAACCCCTGGTCTAGACCCCTAGGATTGATAATCTGGGGACTAATCTTAACAAGCATAAAATTAAATTTTCTATTTCTTCATTATATTTTACCAACCTTGGGAAGTGCTCAAATCTATCTTGGCTTTAGGAGCCTTAGGAGGGAGAATAAATACTTTAAAACCCTATGGTTAATGTCCATGGTCAGGTTAGCTTTACACTTATATGACATGGTTGCTATAAGCACACCTTTGGGGAGTTTTGGGAATGAATTGTCACCTTTAACCATCACCCTAGTGATTTTCCATATTTCAATGTTTCCAATTTTTCATATAGCATTAAAGAATGTCTATGAAAAGTCAGGAAAAATCATGGAAGAATCACCCTTACTTTGGGCAACACTTTGGTCGTTCCTATCAACTATAATAGCTATTTCTCCCATATCTAGTAGCTGGCTAATATTTATCCCTATGATGATATTTTATATACTAATAATTCGTTCTTTAATATCTATTAGTGATCAACTAGGTGAAGTAGGCTATAGTTTAAAAAATTCACCTGTAAAGATAAATGATCAGACCCTTGGATGGACATATTTCCTATTAGTCTTTGTAATTAGTCTGGGCCTTAATATATTTTTTAACCACCTTAGACTAGAAGCCCATGAATTTAGTAAACCTGAGACTAGTATTCTTAGGGAAGATTTATTAAGCATGGGATACCCCAAGGAAGCCCTACAATATCTAAGTGATGTGGATGTAGAAAAACTGAAGGGTGCAATAAATGTAGAGGTGGTTAATGACCTGCTAATGTTTGATGCAAAAGAGAGTGAGCATATTGAGGACTATGGATATAGTAAACAGGTTAGCTACACTTATGAAGCAGGAAAAAAGAATATAGAATCATCAACCATCTATATAGAAATGCCTGAAAACACCCTCTATGTCATGCAGTATTTTAAATGGACAGGAGGGAGGCCCCTCTGGCAGGATGGACTTATGATATCAGGTAATGATGAGGTTGAAAAGAAAGAGCTAATTTCCAGTGGTTTATTTTATAAGAAAAAAGATAAGGACTATGTAGGGGATTTTCCAAGAATTAGCCTGGAAGAGGTAGAGGTAAATTCTATGTTTGGGGTTTATGAGGCAAAAGTGATTAAGGCTTCACTAAGCTTCCCAGCGGGATCTCGAGAACAAGGTGGATATATTTTTTACCGTTATGGGACCATGCTATTAGATATGTATTTCATGCCCCACTCTTTCAATTATTTACACCAGGCTTTTCCTATAAGAATCCCATACAAGAGAGCAGAGGAATTGATGGGAGTAGGAGGATTTAATTTCAGCAATAATTATAAGAACCACTATACTACCTATGAGTCTCTAGGTAGGAAGGAGATAGACAAGGATATAAAATATGAGATTATAGATTAGTTTAGGGGGCCAGGATTCAATCTAGAATAAGTTTGCTGCTCCCCTCTCAGCTTAAGTCGCATAAGGAGAAAAATGTGTAACTAATTCTACCCAGACATGTTCGAATAAATATTTAAAACGTATCCCCAATTCCAGATTTGGGGAAGTATAGTCACACATAAAAAATTAGAGCTCCAAACTCGCTACGCTCAAACAGTGGAGCTCTCCCAAATTTTTTATTTAGTGAATACTTCTAATCAAATCTTCTAAATGGAGCTCCTTTTTTAAATATTTATTCTTATCTTTTCATAGCTTTATTTCTGTTAAGGAGAATTATGAACAACAAGATTTATGCTTTTATCGTATGTAGGGAAGGGTCTCTGTACCCTTCCAAACCTTTAAAAGACTAGGGGTGTGGAAGGACACTGAGGTCCTTCCCTACGAACAAACTTCTACCTCGGACAGACACACAGGTCTGCCCCTACATATATAAAGATTTATAGGACAAAGATTGCCTCTACACAAGCATTTACAATTGTTTGACCATTGCTTGGCTACAGCTTGACTATTGTTAGACTATCGTTCTCTTCCTCTTATCTTCATCTAATCCTTATTAATATTAATAAATAACCCAAAAAGATGGTGAAGCTAGACAGATTTATCTATGTTGAAGACTTCACTATTTTTGTGTCCAAAAGCGGTGGCCGGCCAATATATATAAATAAATTTTAAAAATATATTGACATATAATAATAAAGCTAGTATAGTGTGCATATAGTATATATACATTATTTAGGATGAAAGGTGGTTTTATGGATATAATTATAAGCAATTCAAGCAAAAAACCAATCTATGAGCAAATTGCATCTCAAATTAAGGATATGATAATGTCTGGTATTCTTGAGGAAGGGGACGCCCTTCCATCTATGAGAGTATTAGCTAAGGAACTTAGGATAAGTGTTATAACCACTAAAAGAGCCTATGAGGAATTAGAAAGAGACGATTTTATTGAAACAGTTACTGGTAGGGGGAGTTTTGTAGCCAGTAAAAACCTTGAATTTATTAGGGAAGAACAATTCCGCAGAGCAGAAGAACATTTGATGAAAACAGTGGATATAGCCAGAAGTAGTGGAATAAAACTAGAAGAATTAATAGAAATCCTAAAAACTCTGTATGAGGAGGTATAATCTTGAGTGACATTTTGAAAATAGAACATTTAACTAAATATTACAATGACTTTACTTTAAAGGACATAGATTTCAATATACCCAAGGGGTCTATCATGGGCTTAGTAGGGGAAAATGGTGCTGGTAAAACAACCACCATAAAATTAATCTTAAATATAATTAAAAGGGATAAGGGATCTATAAGGATATTTGGCCTTGATAATATTGAAAATGAAATGGAAGTTAAGGAGAGGATAGGGGTAGTTTTGGATGAAAGCAATTTTTATATAGATTTAAATCCTAATGATATTTCAAAGGTTATGGAAAATATATATAAAAGTTGGGACAACAATACCTTCTTTTCTTATCTAAAACAATTTAATCTACCAAAAAATAAAAAAATAAGGGATTTATCCAAGGGTATGAAGATGAAACTATCCATAGCTGTAGCCCTATCCCATAAGCCTGATCTTTTAATTTTAGATGAACCAACCAGTGGACTGGATCCTATAGTTAGAAATGAAGTTTTGGATATATTTTTAGACTTTATACAGGATGAAGAAAAGTCCATTCTCTTTTCCACCCATATAACTAGTGATTTAGACAAGATAGCAGACTATATTACCTTTATACATAAGGGAGAACTAATACTTACTGAAAATAAGGATGCTCTGATAAATGACTATGGAATAATAAAGTGTGGAAAGGAAGACTTTAACAAAATGGATAAGATGGATATAATAGGCTATAGGAAAAATCAATTTGGTTATGAAATATTGATTTCCAATAAGGAGAGGGCTCAGATGAAATACAAGGGCCTAACCCTTGATTCAGTAAACTTGGAAGATATAATGCTATTTTATATTAGGGGGGAAAGATAATGAAGGGATTAATCCTTAAAGATATTCTAAACCTAAGAAAACAATTTAAAACCACCTTATTAGTCATAGGTTTCTTTGCAATTTATGCCTATGGAACCAATAATCCTAGCTATATGCTATCCATGGTAACACTTATTTTTGCCATGATGCCCATAACGGCTATGGCTTTTGATGATATGAGCAAGTGGGATAGATATGCTCTAGCTATGCCTATTTCAAGAAAGAGCATAGTAGCCAGCAAGTATATATTGTCAATCTGCCTATCCCTAGTATCTATAGTGATATCCTTTTTTATAAGTTATCTAGTCATATTGCCTAGGACTGATATAACTGGTAAGGAATTATTATTGATAGCCTATCTTGTTTTCTATACATCCTTGGTATTTGCATCTATAGTCCTAGTTTTTATCTATAAGTATGGAGTAGAAAGGGCTAGGGTTATATCTTTGGGGATCTTTGTCCTACCTATGATGGTAGGTCTGGGAATTTATAAGGCTGGCTTCAAGCCCCCAAGTAAGGAACAACTAATGCTTTTATTGAAGATTTCACCTATTTTGCTGGTATTGATCCTATTAGGTTCAGCCTTGGTCTCCTACAGAATATATAAAAATAAGGATATATAAATCAAAATCCCTTGCAAGGAAATTCATCTGCAAGGGATTTTTTACAATTACTATCTTGTATATAATTAGTTTCTAGCTAGCTTTGATAACTCTTCAAAGAGGTATTTAAAATTTACCCCTTCAGTGTGATTTTCAAACTGTGAAAGACAAGGGCTTGGAAATATATGGTATAATTATTTTAAGTAAAAATATGGGACATGGGGATTCTTAAGATTAAAAAATATATTAATATTTATGGTTAGGGGGGCACTTTCAGTCCTAGGAGTATTGACAAGACCACCTAAGGTTTCTGGAGGCCACTGTCAACTACTGTTTTTCTGGTTTGTCATTCTGAATGCTAGTGTCAATATTGGTTTTATAATGGGTCTAAGATCCTTCGCTTCGCTCTGGATGACAGAATGTGGACTTGACAGTCAGCCCGGTTTTTGGGGAGTATTTTTTAATTAGAGATGAAAAGCTAGACTAGATTTTGTGCTGGGCAGAGATAGAAGATAAGCCTATAAAGGAGGAAAAAGATGGAGGACAGATTGTGTTATTTGGAAGGATGTTTTTATGAGGAAGAAATCCCCTTCTATGCTGATGATATAAAGAAAAGCTTAGAGGAAATTTACTATCCAAAGAATGTTGTAGATATTTCAAATATGGACAATAGCTTGTCCTATGAGTATCTGGTGGCCCTTGATAATAAGGGGTACTTATCAGAGCAAGTTCATCTGGGGGACGGAATATATATGGAGACCATGGATAGGGCTATAGAAGAAAGGGATCTCCATTATTTATATGTTCAAGTTTCCAGAAAAAAACCCTTTATGGCAAGAAATATTTGGAAATATAAAAAGGGGACAGAAGATTTAGAAGTTTATGAAAGGGCCTTGTTAGAAGACCACAAAAGGGCCTTTGAGGATTTGTTCTTACTTTGTAAAAATTATGGCCTTGTTCTTGTGGAGGAAGAAGACTTAAAACTGGAGCTAGAAGATAAAGGAAAGTTAGTAAGCTTCTACAAAAAGTATTTTAACGACTATGCTGATTTTTAAGTCTAGTCGTTTATCAGCATGATACAATTGCCTGTAAGAAGTGAACATAATAAATATACTTTTCTACTGATGGTTTACTTGCTGAAATTGGTAATTCTACTAGGGGTCGATTGAAAAAAAATCCCTTTTCCCTTATCCTGAGACTAGGAGGCGTTGGTCATGACACAAATTAACAATGAGAGCTTTGGAGAATTTATACTTCAACTTAGAAAGGAAAAAGCTTTAACCCAAAAAGAATTGGCAGAAAAACTTTATATTTCTGATAAGGCAGTAAGTAAATGGGAGCGGGGGATTAGTATGCCAGATATAGGACTTCTGATGCCACTTTCTCAAATATTTGAAGTTACTGTTACTGAAATATTAAGCGGCAAAAGAATTGAAAAGGACAAAAATCTTACAGTTGGAGAAGTAGAGGAACTTATGAACCAAACAATTTATTTATCAAAGGAGAAGATTGAGGAAAATAATAAAAGCAAGAAAAAGAGAAAGCTAATATTTTTGTCATCTTTGATAATTGTTACACTGGAACTCCTTCTTATGAGGCTACTTAATTATAGCCTGGATAATATTTTTAGAAATACATTTACTATTCAATCACTAATGCTGATTTTTGGCCTATATCTTACATTCTTTGTGAAAGATGTATTACCTGCCTTTTACGATGAAAACAAGATCAGCTTTTATAGTGATGGGATCTTTAGGATAAATATGGCTGGCCTTTCTTTCAATAATAGTAATTGGAAGCATATATTATCTACAATTCACCTGATGGTGATGGGTATCTTTACCTTGTTTCCCTTGCTATACTTAGGAGTTTCTTGGTTCAATCCTAGACTTTGGGAAAAGGGCCAGCTTTTATTTAATCTTATTCCCTTGTTTTTTCTCTTCCTTCCTACATATATTGTTGGGAAAAAACATGAGTAATTTAGGGTGGATTGGAAGCTAGAGTTAATCAGTTTATAGCCAGCTAGCTTCTAGTAAAAAGATTAAATATATATAAAATCAAAACCATCTAAAATACAATATAGATGGTTTTTTTAAATCCTATCTTAATTATGCATTATTTTAATCCCCTGATTTGTATTAAGGGTAAGGAGGAGATTCAATGAGCTCATTGGTTCCTAAGTATGAGGAAATTATAAGACAATTTTAATGGATCAGGATTAGAATATAAGGAATGAAAAGGATTTTAGTATACCTTTTCATTTTTTTTGTTAACAGAAAGCTTTTCTTTATACCCTATAGAAGAGTTTTAAATAAAAGATATGTAAGGCTTACTTGACATAACTATATTTCTATAATACAATAGAGGTGTAAGGCAAACCTTACACAGGAGGGGATAGTATTGAAAAATAAATTGAAAGTACTTAGGGAAGAACATGGCCTGACCCAAGCTCAATTGGGTGAGAAGGTAAATGTATCACGTCAGGCCATCAATGCAATAGAAAATGGTAAATTCGACCCATCAATTTGGTTAGCATACGATTTGGCAAAGTTTTTTGCTATGTCTATAGAAGAAGTTTTTAATTTTGAGGAGAGTGCAAGAAAGTGAAACTTTTAAAAAATTCAGTTGTAAATGCAATTTTTATAGGATTAATATCAGCTGTATATTCATTTCTTTTTATTTTTATATCAAATCATATTGAGTTTTTAAGCTTGCTATCACAATCTAAGACCTTGAATTCTAAATTTTGGAATGGATGGTCAAACTTTATTAGGGCTGGAAACATGAAATATATTGGCTATTTGATAATTTCTTTAACTATCATTATTTTTTTACTAATATTTTTGGGAGATAGAAAGAAATACGACGAATATCAAATTAGCATTTTATCTAAAAGTTTAGTGCTAGGAGCTATACTATCAATTATTTTTATGCCTATAATTATGGTCATGTTTTTAAGTGACCCTAATTATAGTATAGAAACAGTAGCCCTTCTTGCTGCTGGTCAATGGCTTAGTGTTTTAGTTTCATACCTACTTTATCTGCTTAGATATTGAAAAATCTGATGAATATATAAAACAAGACACATTTTAAGTATGAGCAATGGTTAATTTTATTGAACAATTCTTACCATATATTCAATTGTTAGATAGGCTTATTCTTGATATGATTAAGTTAGCAGGGACCCTTGCATATTAAAATAGGATAAGGTGGTCTTATATGGAAATAGGAAGAGTAATACGAGAATATAGGAAGAAGAAAAACATGACCCAGGAGGAAATGGCAAATCGGCTAGGAGTTACAGGGCCTGCAGTTAATAAGTGGGAAAAAGGTAATTCTCAGCCTGATATTATGCTCTTGGCTCCCCTGGCAAGACTTCTAGATATTAGTCTTGACACCCTTCTGTCCTTTGAGAAAGATCTTAGCTTAGAAGAGATAAACAGTATAGTTTATGAAATAAACAAGAAACTTGGAGAAGAGAGCTATGAAGAAGTCTTTCAATGGGCAATGAAAAAAATTGAGCAGTATCCAAATTGTAAACAGTTGATTTGGCAGCTGGCTCTTGTTTTAGATGCATGGCGACTAAGAAAAGAGGTTCCAGATGCAGAGGATTATGAAGCTTATATTATTTCTTGCTATGAAAGAGCATTGGAAAGCCAAGATGAAAATATTAGAAATAGGGCTGCTGATTCCTTGTTTGGCCTCTATTCTAGAAAGGAAGACTATGAGAAGGCAGAAAAGTATTTGACCTACTTTTCCAATGAAAATCCAGAAAAAAAGAGAAAACAAGCCTTTATTTATAGTAAAACAAACCGGATTCATGAAGCCTATAAGGCCTACGAAGAATTATTATTTTCAGGATATAATATGATGAGCATGGTACTCCAAAATATATATATTTTGGCCATGGAAGATAAGGACAGGGAAAAGGCCCACAAGCTTGTAGACAAGCAAAGTAACTTAGCCCATATTTTTGAAATGGGTGAGTATCATGAAGTTTCATGGAGACTTGACCTTCTAGCAGCGGAAAAGGATGTGGAAGGAACCATAGAAACCATGGAAAAGATGTTTGGAAGTGTGGATAAAATATCAGACTTTACAAAATCAAGCCTCTACCAACATATGACCTTTAAAAAACTTGATGAAAAGTTCATTGAGAATTTACGCAAAAGTATACTGAGTAGTTTCAGTGACCAAGAAACATTTTCTTATATGCAAAACAATGAGTCTTGGAAGGAATTGAGAAAAAGAATTTAAATATAGGACTGGAATAAGATATGATGAGGGCAGTTCTAAGGGTACAGTCCAGTGAAATAACACAAACTCTTTAGAATATTTATAAATTCCTAGCAGTAGAATTAACTGCTAGGAATTTTTTAACAAGCCTTCCAAGTAGCTAAGTACCAAGACTAGCTTTATATAAATATAAAAATACATAATAGTATAAATAGGTATAATTACTTAAAGGTGGTGTAAAAACAGTGAAGGATACAGAGAAGATTAAAAGGCGATATGATAGGCTTGCAAAGGTATATGATTTGTTTGAGGGCCCCATGGAAAGCATATCATTTAAAAAATGGAGATTTGAACTAACCAAGGACTTAGATGGGTATGTATTGGAGGTATTTTTTTATGGGAGGAAAAGTAAAATATAGGGTGTGTATAGGAAAGTTCTAGCCAATCTATAGAAGTTTTGATAATCTATACATAGATGGCTTAATGCTTTATAGGAGGTTTTTTTTGGCTACTATAGGATGGTGGTCATATGCAAATCAAAACTAAATAGGCAAGATTTCTTCTTGCATGGTTATAGTTAGGGAAAGTTTTTATAAAGGGGGACTTCTATGTCAATAATTGTAGAGATTAAAGGTATAAAAAAAGGATTTGGAAAGGTTGAGGCCTTAAGTGATGTAAGTTTTGATGTAAAAACTGGTGAGGTTGTTGGATTTATTGGTCCAAATGGGGCCGGTAAATCAACCACCATACGAATCCTTTTAGGTACTATTAAAAGTGATGCGGGGTCTGCTAGGATATTTGGCAGGGATGTATGGAAGGATAGTTTTGAGATTCATAAGAGAATTTCCTATGTACCAGGAGAGGTAAACCTATGGGGAAACCTAACTGGAGGAGAAATAATTGATTTGTTTATGAAACTACACGGTGGTGGAGACTATGAAAAGAGAGACTATCTTATTAAGCGTTTCGAATTTGATCCAAGAAAGAAGGCCAAGACCTATTCAAAGGGTAACAGGCAAAAAGTCGGATTAATTTCGGCCCTTTCAGTGGATTCAGATTTGTACATTTTTGACGAACCTACTTCTGGCCTCGATCCCTTGATGGAGCAGGTCTTTCAAGAAGAGGTTAGGAAGATCAAGGATTATGGTAAATCGGTTCTCCTATCATCCCATATTTTAAGCGAGGTAGAAAGGTTAGCTGATAGAGTGGTTATCATAAGACAGGGTTATATTGTAGAAAAAGGTAGCTTGAATGAATTAAGGCATTTAACCAGGTCAAGAGTAGTTCTAGAAACTGAAGAAGATGTTTTTAAAATTAAGAATATTCAAGGTGTACATGATTTTATCCTAAAAGATGGTCAAGGGATATTTTCTGTAGACAATGAATATATGAATGATATTTTAATTGAGGCTAGTAAATTGGGAGTAAAAAGGTTTGAAGCTACTCCGCCTACCCTTGAAGATTTATTTATGCGTCATTATGAAAGATAGGTAAGAAAGGAGATAGACAAATGAAAGAAAGGTTTGGTCGTTGGCATATTTTATTTTTACAATATTTGAAAAGAGACTGGAAAAAGATACTTATTTGGATCATAGGTCTTGGTCTATTTGCTGCAGCCTTTGTACCTGCTATGGAAGAAATCTATAAGGATGGAGGCCTATATGGTTTATACGAAACCTTACAAAATCCAGCTATGATAAGCCTGGTAGGACCTACACCAGTTGAAAAAGTAGAAGATTATAATCTTGGAGCCATGTATTCCCATATGATGTTACTTTTTTCTGGTTTATTTGCCATGACCATCTCAATACTACATGTGATAGGACATACAAGAAAGGAAGAAGATTTAGGCCTAGTTGAGTTGGTCAGATCCTTTCAAGTGGGTCGTCAAGCAAATTCATTGGCCCTTATTTTAGAAGTGATCTTAATCAATTTAATTCTAGCAGTTTTTATTGCTGGGACAATGATTAGTTTCTCTGCTGATTCTATCACAGTAAAAGGATCAATCTTGTTTGGAATCTCTATTGGATGTGGGGGCATTTTAGGAGGGGGGCTTGGCCTTCTTATGGCACAGATCATGCCAGTATCTTCTGCAGCAACAGGGACTTCACTTGGCATTATGGGACTTTTATATATTATTCGTGGTGGGACAGATATTTCAAATATTAGATTATCAATGATCAATCCCCTGGGCTGGATATACTCAACCAATCCCTTTACCGAAAATAAATGGTTTCCAATCCTATATCTACTTATTTTTTCCACGGCCTTGGTACTTATAGCTTTTGCCCTTGAAGGATCCAGGGATATGGGTGCCGGCTATCTCCCGCAAAGAGAGGGAAGGGAAAATGCAAGAAAATCACTTTTATCTATTCCCGGCCTC